>NZ_JACAQC010000037.1:0-138554 GCF_013385345.1 Pseudomonas sp. I8001 | reverse complement strand
AAGAGCGGAACCAATACAAGCCATCACCCAAAAAACGGATATACACACACACCAAACAGCGCCCCCCATTGGCCAAACCAGTCAACCAAGTTGAAAGCTTTGACCATTGCCCACCCACCGCTCTAGAGCGACTATTTCACCGGTCTACGTACCCATCCTGAAAATAAAAAACACACAGGGATTTGAAGCGATGCGTGATTACTCGGCTGCCACCACCCAGTTCAACTACCAACACACCGTCGACGCTGCCTTGTCGGGCAACCTGCAGGCCCTCAACGCCTGCGTCGAATGCTGCGACCGCCACGCATTACCTGGCCGCATCGCACTGTTCTGGGAGGGCAAGGACGGCCGCAGCGCCACGTCCACCTTCACCCAACTGCAAGACCAGGCCGCACGCTTCGCCAACTTCCTCCTGGCCCAGGGCGTCAATCGCGGCGACAAGGTGGCAGGGCTCCTGCCACGCACCGCCGAACTGCTGGTGGTCGTCCTCGCCACCTGGCGCATCGGCGCGGTCTATCAGCCGCTGTTCACCGCCTTCGGCCCCAAGGCCATCGAACACCGCCTGAACAGCTCCGGCGCCGCGCTGGTGGTGACCGATGCAGTAAACCGTCCCAAACTGACGGAAGTGGCCGACTGCCCGACCATCGTCACCGTCGCCGGCCCCAACGGCGAAGGCATCGTGCGCGGCGATTTCAGCTTCTGGGCCGAGCTGCCCAACTATTCCAACCTCTGCGAACCCGTATTGCTGGGCGCCGACGACCCGTTCCTGCTGATGTTCACCTCAGGCACCACCGGCCCGTCGAAAGCCCTGGCCGTGCCGCTCAAGGCAATCGTTGCGTTCCAGAGCTACACCCGCGACGCCGTCGACCTGCGCCCCGAAGACGCATTCTGGAACGTCGCCGACCCGGGCTGGGCCTACGGCATCTATTTCGGCGTGACCGGCCCCTTGTCCATGGGCCACCCGATCACCTTCTACGATGGCCCGTTCACCCTCGAAAGCACGTGCCGTGTCATCAACAAATACGGGATTACCAACCTCACCGGTTCGCCCACCGCCTACCGCCTGCTGATCGCCGGGGGCGAGCAGTTCGCCAAGTCGATCAAGGGCAAGCTGCGTATTGTCAGCAGTGCCGGCGAGCCGCTGAACCCGGAAGTGATCCGCTGGTTCGCCGATAACCTCGGCGTGACCATCCACGACCACTACGGCCAGACCGAGCTGGGCATGGTGCTGTGCAATCACCATGGCCTGGAGCATCCGGTGCACGTCGGCTCCGCGGGCTTTGCCCCGCCGGGCCATCGCATCGTGGTGCTGGACGACAACCATCAGGAGTTGCCAGCCGGCCAACCGGGCATCCTCGCCATCGACCGTGAACAATCGCCGATGTGCTGGTTCGCCGGCTACGACGGGGTCAAGACCAAAGCCTTCGTCGGCAAGTACTACCTCAGCGGCGACACCGTGGAGCTGAACCCCGACGGCAGCATCAGCTTTGTCGGGCGCAGTGACGATGTGATCACCACTTCCGGTTACCGCGTTGGCCCCTTCGATGTGGAAAGTGCATTGATCGAGCATCCGGCAGTGGTGGAAGCCGCGGTTGTGGGCAAGCCATGCCCGGAACGCACCGAGATCGTCAAAGCCTTTGTGGTGCTCAGCGAGCAGTACCGCGCCGAGCCGGCCCTGGCCGAGGAGCTGCGCCTGCACGTACGCAAGCGCCTGGCGGCGCACTCGTACCCACGGGAAATCGAATTTGTCAGCGAGCTGCCCAAGACCCCGAGCGGCAAGCTGCAACGCTTCATTTTGCGTAATCAGGAAATTGCCAAGGCCCAGGCGGCCACGGCGTGACCCATTCTTCAAGGAAACAATGATGCAGATTGAGAACAAGGTTTTTCTGGTCAGCGGCGGCGCTTCAGGCCTCGGCGCGGCAACGGCCGAGATGCTCGTAGCAGCCGGTGCCAAGGTAATGCTGGTGGATTTGAACGCTGACGCCGTCGCGGCCCAGGCGCAAAAGCTCGGCGAGCAAGCCCGCAGCGTGGTCGCGGATATCAGCCAGGAAGCCGCCGCCGAAGCGGCGGTGCAGGCCACGGTTGCGGCCTTTGGTGGTTTGCACGGATTGGTCAACTGCGCCGGTGTGGTTCGCGGCGAGAAAATCCTTGGCAAGAATGGCCCCCACGTTCTGGCCAACTTCGCCCAGGTGATCAACGTCAACCTGATCGGCAGTTTCAACCTGCTGCGCCTGGCGGCGGCGGCTATCGCTGAAACCGAGGCCAATGCCGATGGCGAGCGCGGTGTGATCATCAACACCGCTTCGGTGGCGGCGTTTGACGGCCAGATCGGCCAGGCGGCGTATGCCGCCTCCAAGGGCGCGATCGCCAGCCTGACTCTGCCTGCCGCCCGTGAGCTGGCGCGCTACGGGATTCGGGTGATGACCATTGCCCCCGGCATTTTTGAAACACCGATGATGGCCGGCATGACCCCGGAAGTACGCGAGTCCCTCGCCGCCGGTGTGCCATTCCCGCCGCGTCTGGGCAAGCCAGGCGAGTACGCCGCGCTGGTGCGGCATATCATTGAAAACAGCATGCTCAACGGCGAGGTGATCCGTCTCGACGGTGCCTTGCGCATGGCAGCCAAATAAGGAGATTTTCATGACTGATCCCATCGTTATTGTCAGCGCAGTACGCACGCCAATGGGCGGGTTCCAGGGCGATCTCAAAGGCCTGACCGCTCCGCAACTGGGCGCTGCGGCGATTCGTGCGGCGGTCGAGCGCGCCGGTATTGCGTCCGATGCCGTGGATGAAGTGCTGTTCGGCTGCGTACTGCCCGCCGGCCTCGGCCAGGCACCTGCGCGTCAGGCGGCGCTGGGGGCAGGCCTGGATAAATCCACCCGCTGCACCACCCTCAACAAGATGTGCGGTTCGGGCATGGAAGCCACGATCCTGGCCCATGACTCGTTGCTGGCGGGCAGCGTGGAAGTGGTCATCGCCGGTGGCATGGAGAGCATGTCCAACGCGCCGTACCTGCTGGACCGCGCCCGCAGCGGTTACCGCATGGGCCACGGCCGGGTGCTCGACCACATGTTCCTCGACGGCCTTGAAGACGCCTACGACAAGGGCCGCCTGATGGGCACCTTTGCCGAGGACTGCGCCGAGCACAACGGCTTTTCCCGCGAGGCCCAGGACGCGTTCGCGATTGCGTCCCTGACCCGTGCGCAACAGGCGATCACCGACGGCAACTTCATCGCCGAAATCGTCCCGGTGCAGGTCACCGTGGGCAAGGAACAGAAAACCATCATCCACGACGAACAGCCGCCGAAAGCCAAGCTGGACAAGATCGCCACCCTGAAGCCGGCCTTCCGTGAAGGCGGTACGGTGACGGCAGCCAACTCCAGTTCGATTTCCGACGGTGCGGCGGCGCTGCTGCTGATGCGCCAGTCCGAAGCGCACAAGCGCGGGCTCAAGCCTCTGGCGGTGATCCATGGCCACGCGGCGTTTGCCGATGAGCCTGGCCTGTTCCCGGTAGCGCCGGTGGGGGCGATCCGCAAGCTGATGAGCAAGACCGGCTGGAACCTCGACGAAGTCGACCTGTTTGAAATCAACGAAGCCTTTGCCGTGGTCAGCCTGGTGACCATGAGCAAGCTGGAGATTCCCCACAGCAAGGTCAACATCCACGGCGGTGCCTGTGCCCTGGGCCATCCGATTGGCGCGTCCGGCGCGCGGATCCTGGTGACCCTGCTTTCGGCCCTGCGCCAGAAAGGCCTCAAGCGCGGCGTTGCAGCGATCTGCATCGGCGGCGGTGAAGCCACGGCCATGGCCGTTGAATGCCTGTACTAAGGAACACCTATGCTGCCGAATGACGAACAACTGCAAATCAGCGAAGCCGCCCGGCAATTTGCCCAGGAACGCCTTAAACCGTTCGCTGCCGAGTGGGACCGCGAGCATCGCTTTCCCAAGGAAGCCATTGGTGAAATGGCCGAGCTGGGCTTTTTCGGCATGCTGGTCCCGGAGCAATGGGGCGGCTGTGATACCGGCTACCTGGCCTACGCCATGGCCCTGGAAGAGATCGCTGCCGGTGACGGCGCCTGCTCGACCATCATGAGCGTGCACAACTCCGTGGGCTGCGTGCCGATCCTCAAGTTCGGCAATGATCAACAGCGCGAGCAGTTCCTCAAGCCCCTGGCCAGTGGTGCGATGCTCGGTGCGTTTGCCTTGACCGAGCCCCAGGCCGGTTCCGACGCCAGCGGCCTGAAAACCCGTGCCCGGCTGGAGGGCGATCACTACGTCTTGAATGGCTGCAAGCAGTTCATCACCTCCGGGCAAAACGCCGGGATCGTGATTGTGTTTGCAGTCACCGATCCGGCTGCCGGCAAACGCGGCATCAGCGCCTTTATCGTGCCCACCGACTCGCCGGGCTACAGCGTCGCGCGGGTCGAGGACAAGCTCGGCCAGCATGCTTCCGACACCTGCCAGATCCTGTTTGAGGATGTGCAGGTGCCGGTGGCCAATCGTTTGGGCGAGGAGGGCGAAGGCTACCGGATCGCCCTGGCCAACCTCGAAGGCGGGCGTGTCGGCATTGCTTCGCAAGCGGTAGGCATGGCGCGGGCGGCATTTGAAGCGGCCCGGGACTACGCCCGCGAGCGGGAAAGCTTTGGCAAGCCGATCATCGAGCACCAGGCCGTGGCCTTCCGCCTGGCGGACATGGCGACGCAAATCGCCGTGGCGCGGCAGATGGTGCATTACGCCGCCGCCCTGCGTGACAGCGGCAAGCCGGCGCTGGTGGAAGCGTCCATGGCCAAGCTGTTTGCTTCGGAAATGGCCGAAAAGGTCTGCTCGGCAGCCTTGCAAACCCTCGGCGGTTACGGTTACCTGAGCGACTTTCCCCTGGAGCGGATCTACCGCGATGTGCGGGTCTGCCAGATTTACGAAGGCACCAGCGATATTCAACGCATGGTCATTTCACGCAATCTCTGAGGAGTCTCTATGAGTTACGAAAGCATTTTGCTGGACGTGCAGGGCCGGGTCGGGCTGATCACCCTCAATCGCCCGCAAGCGCTGAACGCCCTGAACGCGCAACTGGTCAGCGAGCTGAACCAGGCGCTGGACAGCCTGGAAGCCAACCCGGAAATCGGCTGCATCGTGCTAACCGGCTCGAAAAAAGCCTTTGCCGCCGGTGCCGACATCAAGGAAATGGCCGAGCTGACCTACCCGCAGATCTACCTCGACGACCTGTTCAGCGACAGCGATCGCGTGGCCAACCGCCGCAAGCCGATCATTGCGGCGGTCAACGGGTTTGCCCTGGGTGGCGGCTGTGAACTGGCCTTGATGTGCGACTTCATCCTGGCGGGTGACAACGCCAAGTTTGGCCAGCCGGAAATCAACCTCGGCGTGCTGCCGGGCATGGGCGGCACCCAGCGCCTGACCCGCGCCGTGGGCAAGGCCAAGGCCATGGAAATGTGCCTGACCGGGCGCTTTATCGATGCGGTGGAAGCCGAGCGCTGCGGGATCGTCGCGCGCATAGTGCCGGCGGATGAGCTGTTGGACGAAGCACTGAAGGTCGCGACCCTGATCGCCGGCAAGTCGGTGCCCATCAGCATGATGGTCAAGGAAAGCGTGAACCGCGCGTTTGAAGTGAGCCTGTCCGAAGGCGTGCGCTTTGAGCGCCGGGTGTTCCACGCGGCGTTTGCCACGCTGGATCAGAAGGAAGGCATGGCGGCGTTTGTGGCCAAGCGTGCGCCGGAGTTCAAGGACAAGTAGACACTGTCCTGAAACGCTGAAGATCAAAAAATGTGGGAGCGGGCTTGCTCGCGAAGGCGGTATTACAGTCACCCGATGTATCGACTGATCCACCGCCTTCGCGAGCAAGCCCGCTCCCACATGGGTTATGCGAAATACCTGTTACAGCTGGTAGTTTTTCAATTCTCTGGCAATCACCATCCGCTGAATCTCGCTGGTGCCCTCGTAAATCTGGGTAATCCGCGCATCCCGGTAGTAACGCTCCACCGGGTAGTCCTCCAGATAGCCATAACCCCCATGAATCTGCATGGCTGAAGAGCACACCTTCTCGGCCATTTCCGAGGCAAACAGCTTGGCCTGGGAGGCCTCCGACAGGCATGGCTTGCCCGCACTGCGCAATCGGGCGGCATGCAGGATCAGCAGGCGCGCCGCATTCAGGCGGGTTTGCATGTCGGCCAGCAAGTTGGCCACGCTCTGGTGCTCGATGATCGCCTTGTCGAACTGCACCCGGTCACGGGCATAGGCCAGCGCGGCCTCAAAGGCGGCACGCGCAATACCCAGCGCCTGGGCGGCAATCCCGATGCGTCCGCCTTCGAGGTTGGACAGGGCGATGGCCAGGCCCTTGCCGCGTTCACCCAGCAGGTTGGCTTCCGGCACGGTGCACTGGTTGAGGGTGACGGCACAGGTGTCCGAGGCACGAATGCCCATCTTGTGTTCGGTACGGTCCACCACGAAGCCCGGGGTGTTGGTCGGCACCAGGAACGCCGAGATGCCTTTCTTGCCCAGCTCCGGGTCGGTCACTGCAAACACGATCGCCAGCTTGGCGCGCTTGCCGTTGCTGACAAACTGCTTGGCGCCGTTGATCACCCACTGGCCGTCCCGCAGTTCGGCGCGGGTGCGCAGGTTGTGCGCTTCGGAACCGGCCTGGGGTTCGGTAAGGCAGAAGCAACCGATGGCCTGGCCGCTGGCCAGTTCCGCCAACCAGGTTTCCTTTTGTGCTTGTGAGCCGTAGTTTAGGATTGGCCCGCAACCCACTGAATTATGGATACTCATCAGTGCGCCGGTAGCTCCGTCGCCAGCGGAAATCTCTTCCACTGCCAGGGCGTAGGCCACGTAGTCGACGTAGGTGCCGCCCCATTCTTCAGGCACCACCATGCCCAGCAAACCCAACTCGCCCATCTTGGCGACCAAAGCATCGTCGATCCAGCCGGCCTTTTCCCAAGCCTGGGCGTGGGGGGCGATTTCGCCACGGGCAAAGTCCCGCGCCATGTCGCGGATCATCACTTGTTCTTCTGTAAATTCAATATCTTGCATGATTTAGTTCCCGTTCTTGTCGAAGTCGCGGAAGAAGCTTTCGACATGATCAGCCTCCAACGCCTGCAGGGTTGGAGGGTTCCAGCGAGGGGTTTTGTCCTTGTCGATCAGCAGGGCGCGGACGCCTTCGATCAGGTCGCCACGGGCAAACCATTGGCGGTCCAGGTGCAGTTCCAGGGCAAAGCACTGCTCCAGCGGCAGGTGGCGCCCGCGACGCAGCATCTGCAGGGTCACGGCCATGGCCAGGGGGGAGCGCGTCTGCATCAGGCTGGCGGTGGTCAATGCCCAGTCATGGCTGTCGGCGACGGTGACTTGCTGCAATTGCTCGACGATGCTCGGCACGTCCGGCAAGGCAAAGAAGTGATCGATGGCTGGGCGTAGCGCCGCCAGAGGGGCGTCGGGCAATTGTTGCACCGCGAGGCTGGCCAGCAGGCCTTGCAGGTCCTTGAGGGGAGAATCGTGCCATTCCAGGCGGTCCAGGCGCTGGTCGAGGTCGGCGAGCCGGGCGCTGTCGAGGTACCAGTCCGCCAGGCCGCAATACAGGGCGTCGGCGGCACGAATCTGCACGCCGGTCACCCCGAGGTAGATCCCCAGTTCCCCGGAAATGCGCGGCAGGAAATAGCTGCCGCCCACGTCAGGGAAATACCCGATGGCCACCTCGGGCATTGCCAGGCGGCTGCGGTCGGTGACCACCCGCAGGTCGGCGCCTTGCACCAGGCCCATGCCACCGCCAAGGACGAAGCCGTCCATCAGTGCCAGGACCGGTTTGCGATAGTTGTGAATGGCGAGGTCGAGGGCGTATTCCTCGACGAAGAAGTCTTCGTGGAGGGTGTCGCCGCTCTTGAAGCTGTCGTACAGCGAGCGAATGTCGCCGCCGGCGCAGAAGGCTTTTTCACCGGCACCGCGCAACACCACGGCATGCACCTGGGGATCCTCCGCCCACGCCTGCAAATGCCGGCTGAGGCTGCGGACCATGTCCAGGGTGAGGGCGTTAAGGCCTGCGGGGCGATTGAGGGTCAGGTGGCCAATATGGTTGCGTACGTGCGCCAGGACCTCGTCTTGCACAATCCCGGCGCTGCTTGCCTCGGATGAAACCTGAGCAGTCATCTCTAACTCCCTGCTTTTATTGTTCTTTATCAAGATGTTCGCGGGCGAACCATCTCGCGATCGTACCAGTGCAAATTTGCCCAGTACAAGTCGGAATCATGCAGGTCGTTTTTGCATTTTTGCCTTATGGAGGAGGCTGGCCCTGGTGCTGGAAAACCGCGCCGATGGTGCGCCGCCGGGCATACCGCTCGCTGGCCTGGATCAGCTCTTCCAGTTCCTGCGGGGTAACGTCCAGGAACTGCTCGCGCTCGGCGAGGGCCTGCTTGAGGTCCTCGGCGCTGATCCCGGGGTTTTCGGTGGCCATTGGCATAAAGATCGGCGCAGCCGGTTCGCGGGTGCCCTTGGGGTAACGCGTGCGCGTGGCGTTGTTGTAGGCCAGCGCGCAGGCCAACAAGGCCGTGGCGCCCAGCATGACTGCGGCAAGTTCGTGCCAGCCCATGGCAATCGAGGCGGGGTCAGCCAGCACCAGGCTCATGGCCAGGCCGCCCGCCGGTGGATGCAGGCAGCGCAGCCAGCAGATCAGGATCACGGTCATCCCGGCAGCCAGGCATGCGCTGCCCAGCGTTCGGCCCAATACCCGGGCCACCAGCAGCGCAACGATCCCGGCACACAGGTAGCTGCCGATGATCGACCAGGGCTGGGCCAGCGCGCCGGAGGATACGGCAAACAGCAGCACCGCCGAGGCTCCCAGCGGGCCTATCAGGTGCAGGGCCACCTCGGTGCCGAACACCTGGGCGCATACCCAGACGCTGAACAGTGTGCCCAGGGCCATGCCGATGGCGGCACGACTCCATTCGGCAGGGCGGGTATTGATGGCAGCGGGTAACCAGCGAGCGAGCATTGACAGACGATCCGTGAAAAGCGGGCGAAAAAAAAGGCTTGCCTGGTTTCCCGGAAAAGCCCTTTAAAGAAGTTCCTGCATTTGGGGGAGGAACCTGCGCAGTGTGCCAATCGATGAAGACTGCTGCCAATGCATATTAATGCAGGTCAAGTGCAGTATTTTTGCAGTAAAACGTGTCAGCCAAACGGTATCAGGCGGGTTGGCGGTGGCATGGGGTTGCTGATCTTGCCCAGCACACGGTCATCGATTTCCTCGTTGATCAGCAGGTTTTGTACATTTTCCCGCAGCGATGGATTGTTGGCCAATGGCCCCTTGAGCACCACCAGTGCATCACGCAGTTCCATCAGCCGATCCAGTTTTGGCAGCGGGATGTAACCCGCATTGACTCTGTCGCGGGACAAAGGCGCGACAGCGTCAGAGGTTGAGGGGTCGGGCAATCGACGGTCGGACACAAAACATTCCTCTAAATGAAATAAACGGCAGCGCTGAATGCTGTTTAAAAGGTCTTTATTGTTATTTCGACTGTTCGTTTAAGCGGGGCATGTCTTGATTGATGGCTTGCTGCTACGTTCGTCGAGTTTCTTTCGAAAGTAACAGGAATGCCTTACACCGCACCTTTGGAACTTCTGAAAATAGTTAAAAGGTATTAAATAATTAACTCGCTTGGCAGGCGAGTCTACAGTCGAGGGCTAGGGGCGGGAAGAGGGCGTCTTATCGGTAGCAGCGTATAGATGCGTAGGATGTTTCTCGATAGTTGCTACGCTAAAAGTTTCGAAGTTGAATGGGCAAAGAAGTTTCTTACATACACTTGGATTTATAACTACTGAATGTACTGGCGCGGGATAAGCGGTTGGTTCCGCTTATCCCGCGCCCTGTATCAAGGTTGTGCGGGTTTGATCAAATGCAGCAGTACGTAAGGGTTCTTGTCGAACTGGCCGGTCAGTACCGGCTGCAGTGAACGAAAACGCGGGTCGCTCAACGCTTCATAGTCCGACTGGCTCATGATCAGCCATGCAGGAGCCTGGATCGGCGCCAGGTCGGCAGGCAACTGGGTAAACAACGGCACCCGGTCGCAATCGAGGTTGACCATGAACTTGATGGCTTTTGCGTCCTTGCCCAGTGCGTGCAATACCAGCGGCGCCGGTTGTAGCTGGGTCAGCGCGTGGGCCTGGAGGGTAAAGGTGCGCGTGTCATACAACCGGCGCTCCAGCGGCTCGACCATCACGATATACGCCAGCCACACCGCCAATACCGCGGCGAAGGCCGGGCCCACGTAGCGAAGGCGCTGGTTGAACAGCAAGCCCAGTGCCAGCACCTGGATCGCGATCAGGATCCCGAACACCGGATTGAGGCTGCCAATCTGCTCGGGGAAGCGATGACGCGCCACGAACAAGCCTGCGATCAGCAGCCCCGGAATGATCGTCCACAACCCCAGCATCAGCCAGCGCAGCCCGGCGAACAGTCTGCCCCGCGACACCTGGAACGGATACGCGGCGATGATCGCGGCCAGGGGCAGCATCGGCAGCACATAGCGCGCTTTTTTCGCCTGGGGCACCGACAAGCCGATCATCACGATCAAGCCGGCGGCGAGGCAGTACAGCACCAGTTTCAGCGCCGGGCCCTTGTCCTCCCGGCCACCGGCGACAATCGCAATCAGCGCGAGTATTGCCAACGGATACGCCGGCGCGTAGTTGCCCAGCGAACTGCTGAAGTAATACAGCACGCTGCCGGAGCCTTCGGTGCCGTCCATGCGACCCAGGAACTGCATGCGGATCACGTCCTGCATGAACGTTTCACCGCCACTGAGCTTGGCCAGCAGCAACAGCAGGCCCACGCACGCCGCCAGTAACGCCAACGCCAGCAGGCCGAAACTGAACAGCTGGCGCCATTGCCGATTGATCAGGTAATAGCTGCACAGCATGCCGGTGGGGATCACCAGGCCGATCGGTCCACGGATCGCGAACCCCACGATCAGCAGCGCAAACAGCCAGTGCAGGCGCTTGCCGGCGCCGAAGTGGTCGTGGGCGTAACCCAGGTAGAAGACTGTCAGGGCCACTGCCGCCAGCATCTGGTCGAGGGACACCGCGCGGGTTTCGCTGATGAAGGTACTGCTGAGCAGCATCACCGCGATGCTCAGCAGTGCCCAGCGTCGGGAGTAGGGCGCGGTCAGCCGGTAGAGCAGCACCACGATCAGTGCCGAAGCGATGGCCGTGGGTAGCCAGGCCGTCAGGCTGGTGACCTGCCCCAGGGGCACCGACAGCAGCCAGGTCAGCAGCGTCGAGGTGGCCAGGTAATCGGCATAAGGTTGCCCGTACGTGGTCGGGAAGAACCCCGGCCCGTGGCGCAGCATCTCCTGGGCGAACAGCACGAAGCGCGAGTCAAAGCCGATGATTGCCTGGTTCCAGTTGCCCGCGACAAACAGGATCAGGGCCAGCAGCCCCAGGATCCATGAGTGGCGGCGGATCGTCGGGCTGAGCAGGGGCCGATGAGCTTTGTCCACGTCTCAGGCTTCCTCGGCCTGAGGCGCCCAGTTTTGCTGGGGGATCGGCAAGTTGCAGGAATCGCCGCGGCCCATCGGGAAGTACTGGATGCCTTTGCGTGCCAGGCGTTCGCCGTCGTACAGGTTGCGGCCGTCGAAGATCACCGGGGTTTTCAGGCGTTGCTGGATCAGGTCGAAGTCCGGTGCCTTGAACTGTTGCCATTCGGTGCAGATGATCAAGGCGTCAGAGCCACTCAGGGTGGATTCCGGGGTGCCCATCAGCATCAGGCGCGGGTCATCACCGTAGATGCGCTGGGTTTCCTGCATGGCTTCCGGGTCAAACGCACGTACATTGGCGCCGGCGGCCCACAAGGCTTCCATCAGCACCCGGCTTGGCGCATCGCGCATGTCGTCGGTGTTGGGCTTGAACGCCAGGCCCCACAAGGCGAAGGTCTTGCCGCGCAGGTCGCCCTTGAAGAATGCATTGGCACGTTCGAACAGCTTGCTCTTCTGGCGCTGGTTGATGGCTTCCACGGCTTCCAGCAGGTCGCTGGAGCAGTTGGCGGCCTTGGCGCTGTGGATCAGGGCGCGCATGTCCTTGGGGAAACACGAGCCGCCATAACCGCAACCTGGGTAGATGAAGTGGTAGCCGATACGCGAGTCGGCACCAATGCCCAGGCGCACGGCTTCGATGTCGGCGCCCAGGTGTTCGGCCAGTTCGGCGATCTGGTTGATAAAGCTGATCTTGGTGGCCAGCATGCAGTTGGCGGCGTACTTGGTCAGTTCGGCGCTGCGCAGGTCCATGAAGATGATGCGGTCGTGGTTGCGGTTGAACGGTGCATACAACTCACGCATCACCTCGCGCACTTCCTCACGTTCGCAGCCGATGACGATCCGGTCCGGGCGGCGGCAGTCGGCAACGGCCGAGCCTTCCTTGAGGAATTCCGGGTTGGAGACGATATCGAACTCCAGGTGGCGGCCGGCAATGCGCAGGGCTTTTTCCATGTGCGCACGCAAAGTGTCGCCAGTGCCTACAGGTACGGTGGATTTTTCCACGAGGATCACCGGGTCGATACGGTGGCGAGCCACTGCATCGCCCACGGACAGCACGTATTTCAGGTCGGCCGAGCCGTCTTCGTCCGAAGGGGTACCCACGGCGATGAACAGCACTTCGCCGTGTTCGACCGCGAGTTTTTCATCATAGGTAAACGTCAGGCGTCCGCCTTCGAGGTTTTCCTTGACCATGGCCGCCAGGCCCGGCTCGAAAATGCTCACATGGCCCTGTTGCAGCAACTTGACCTTTTTCTCGTCAACGTCCATGCAGATGACATCGTGGCCGACTTCGGCCAACACGGTGGCCTGCACCAGACCGACGTAACCACTACCAAATACACTGATTTTCATGGGGCATTCCTGGGACTTGTGGTGCTAGCACGACGAGAGTTGATAGTCAGGACTCCGAGGATGACCAAGGCCACTCCCGCAGTTTTTGAAAGCGAAAAATGTTCGTTGAACACCGGCAGGCTGGCGGCCAGCAGGTAGACCAATGCGTAGCTGATGCTGAGCAGCGAGTAGGCACGGCCCAGCGGCAGGTCTTTCAGTGCGCCAAGCCAGCAGAGCATCGACAGGGCATAGGCGATGATCGCCAGGATCACCACGCCCAGTGCGCCGAGGTCGATGGCACCCGTGTTGAGTGCTGTCAGCCATTCGGTGGGCAATGGCAGGCGCGTCATGCTCCAGCGCATGCCCAACTGGGCACCGCTGACCAGTGCCACGCTGCCCAGGGCCAGGGCAAAACCGCGAGCGCGACTCATACCTGGCGCCCCAGCAGCACCACACCGGCAATCACCAGCAGCACGCCGAACCAGTGGCGACCATCGATGTGTTCATGGAACACAAAGCGCGCCACCAGGGTGACCAATACAAAATTGAGGCTCAGCATCGGGTAGGCGATGCCGACTTCCAAACGTTGCAGCACCAGCAGCCACACCAGCAAACCCAGGCCCAGGCACACCAGCGCCGACCACAGCCACGGCGAGCGCAGCTTCAGGGCCCAACCGTCGGGCTGGTCACGCCAGCCTTCCACGGCAAACTTCTGGGACACCTGGCCCATGCAGGTCAGCAGGCAGGCACCTAACAACAGCAGCAGAGTGGTCATGGCGCGCTCTGCGGGAAGATCAGAATCACGATATTGCCCTGCTCGTAACGCTTGCCGTCTTTGGGCAGCAGGTCCACTTCCTGGCGTTCGTCGTCGCCCTTGACCCGCATCACCACGCCCACCGAGCCTTGCTTGCGCGCCCCGCTCATCCATTGCTGGACGCTGGCGGCATCGATCTTGCGGTAAGCGGTGTCCGGGAAGGCGATGCCGTATTTCACTTCGCCAACGGTGTTGTAGAGCATCACTTCAGGACGCTGCAGGCGCCATGACAAGGCCGATGCGGCGCCGAGGTCGTTGCTCAGCAACGCAGTGGTCGGCTGCAGCTCCTGGAGGTGGTCGATGATGAACTGGTCGGGGGTCTTGTTATAAACCACCGAGTGCGGCAACGCCGCCGGCACCAGAGCCACCAGCAACCAGCTGCCGATCACCGGTGCGGCCCACATGTGCAACGGGCGGGCGGCTTGCAGCAGGTTGGCGATGATCCAGCCGAACAGGAAGACGAACACCAGCACCAGGCTGAGTGTTTCCTGGCCGTGCTCGTACACCGGTTTTTTCAGCTGGAACCAGGTCAGGGCCAGCAACGCCAATACGCCAATGACCAGATTCACCCAGCCGTTGATGCGCAGTACGCGGCCACGGGCCTGGGCCAGTTTGTCGGCGAGGGTATGCCCCATCAGCAGCGCCAGTGGCAGCAGGCAGGGCATGATGTACGACGGCAGCTTGCCCTTGGCCAGGCTGAAGAACGCCAGCGGCATCAGCAGCCACAGCAGCAGGAAGGCGACCTTGCTGTTGCGTTTTTCCAGCCATGCCTGCTTCACGGTGGACGGCAGCAACGCCATCCACGGCAGGGTGAACGCAACCATCAGCGGCAGGTAATACCAGAAGGGCTCGGAGTGCTGGGCGTCGTCGCCGGCAAAGCGCTGGATGTGCTCGTGCCAGAAGAAGAAATTCCAGTAGTCCGGTTCCTGGGCATGCACCATCAGCGCCCAGGGCAGGCTCACGACAATCGCCACCACCACGGCCACCAGGCCATAGGTGAGCAGTTCACGAATGCGTTTTTGCCAGAGCACGTAGGGCAGGGCGATCAGCACCGGCAGCAACCAGGCAAGGAAACCCTTGGTCATGAACCCCATGCCGCAGGCGAACCCGAGCAAGGCCCACGACCACAGGCGGCCGCGGGTGGTGGTGCTGTCGAAGCAGAACCACAGCGCCGCCCCGGTCAGGTTGACCCAGAAGGTGAACTGCGGGTCGAGGTTGGCATAGCCCGCCAGGAACGCGACGCTGACAAAACTCATGTACAGCACGGCGCTGACCAGGCTCTTGCGCGGGTCGTTCCACAAACGCCGGGCCACGAAATACACCAGCAGGATGCTCAAGCCGGTGCTCAAGGCCGAGGCAAAACGTACGCCGAACAGGTTCTGCCCGAAAATCGCCTGGCCCAGCGCGATCATCCAGTAACCGGCCGCCGGTTTCTCGAAGTAGCGAATCCCCATGAAGTGTGGCGAGGCCCACTTGCCGGTCAGCAGCATTTCCTGGCTGATCTGCGCATAGCGGGTTTCGTCGGGAATCCACAGCCCGTGGGTGGCCAACGGGATCAGGTAGAACACCCCGAAGGCCAGCAGGAGCAGGGGCAGGGCCCAGCGCCGGATCATGCCTTTTGCACTCCGAGCCAGCCTTCACGGCCGCTCAACGCACCACGCACCAGCTGTTGCTGGGGCAGGGTGGTGAGGTCGGCGGGCAACAGGTCGCCCAACGGTTTGAACGCGATGCCGCGCTGCCCTGCCTGGGCGAGCAACTGGCGAAAATCATTGGCCATCAGAATCCCTTCTACTTCTGCGTGGATCGTATAGACGTTGAGCTTCGACGGCTTGAAGCGGTCGAGGATGTAGCTATTGAAATCCTTGGCGGCCACCACCGGGCCCACGACTTCGTCGAAGGTCGGCATGTCCACCGGAATTTGTGGCGTGCCGGCACTGCCATCCGCCAGGGTTGGCCGGAACAGGCTGGTACCACGGCAATCGCTGTTGTAGCGGAAATTGAACTGTTGCTTGGCTTGCACCACGCGCTCATCGGCACGCCAGCCGGCGGCGGCTGAGCAGTCGATGGGTTCACCGAGGATGTCGCTCAAGGTGTCGACGCCACGGCGAATCTGCTCGATCAGCTGTGCATCGCTCCAGCGCCCGGTGTTGGCTTGCCAGCCGTGATGATCCCAGGCGTGCAGCCCGACTTCATGCCCGGCGGCCTTGGCCTGGCGCATCAGGTGCCCCAGGTCGCGGCCAATGGGTTTGCCCGGCCAGGCGGTGCCGGCCAGCAAAATGTCCCAGCCGTACAAACCGGCCGCGTTGGAGCGCAGCATCTTCCACAGGAACTGCGGGCGGATCAGGCGCCACAAGTGGCGCCCCATGTTGTCCGGCCCGACGCTGAAGAAGAAGGTCGCCTTGACCCCGGCTTCATCAAGCGACTCCAACAACCTTGGCACCCCTTCACGGGTGCCTCGGTAAGTGTCGACGTCGATGCGTAGACCCGCTTGCATCAACGCTTGTCCGCGATTTCGAGCATGGCTTCACGCAGGAAGAAATCCAGGGTGTTGCCGATGGTTTCGCTCATCTCCACGGTAGGCTCCCAGTTCAGCAGGCGCTTGGCGTTGTCGATGCTTGGCTTGCGGTGCGCCACGTCCTGGTAACCGGTGCCGTAGAACGCCTTGCTTTCCACGTCGCGGAAACCGGCGAACGGAGGGAAGTTGCTGCGCAGCGGGTGAGCTTCGAACTGACGCAGCAGTTCTTCGCCCAGCTGACGGATGCTGGCTTCGTTTTCCGGGTTGCCGATGTTGATGATCTGGCCGTTGCAGTTGTCGTTGTCGTTATCAATGATGCGCGCCAGGGCTTCGATGCCGTCGGCGATGTCAGTGAAGCAACGCTTCTGCTCGCCACCGTCGAACAGACGGATCGGCGTGCCTTCCACCAGGTTCAGGATCAGCTGGGTGATGGCGCGGGAGCTGCCGATACGGGCCGAGTCCAGGCGGTCGAGGCGCGGGCCCATCCAGTTGAACGGACGGAACAGGGTGAACTTCAGGCCCTTGTCGCCGTAGGCCCAGATCACGCGGTCCAGCAGTTGCTTGGAGACCGAGTAGATCCAGCGCTGCTTGTTGACCGGGCCCACCACCAGGTTGGAAGTGTCTTCGTCGAAGTACTGGTCCTGGCACATGCCATACACTTCGGAGGTCGACGGGAAGATCACGCGCTTGTTGTACTTCACGCAGTAGCGAACCAGTTTCAGGTTCTCTTCGAAGTCCAGTTCAAATACGCGCAGCGGGTTGCGGGTGTATTCGATCGGGGTGGCGATGGCCACCAGCGGCAGGACCACGTCGCACTTCTTGATGTGGTACTCGATCCACTCGGAGTGGATGCTGATGTCGCCTTCCACATAGTGGAAATTCGGGTGGCTGCGCAGGCGCTCGATGGCGTCGGAGCCGATGTCCAGGCCGTAGATTTCGTAACGGTCGTCACGCAGCAGGCGCTCGGACAGGTGGTTACCGATGAAACCGTTCACACCCAGGATCAGCACGCGGGTACGACGGGGCTTGCGGCCGGACTCGGCGCCGCGCAGTACGGAACCGTCCACCAGGCCCAGTTCATCCGCCAGGGACGGGCCGGCCAGGTACAGGCCGTTCTCGTTGCGCTGGCCGAACTTGACCACCAGGGAGTCTTCACCGCAGGCGATGCGCAGCGGGTTGACGCTGATCACGCGGCCTGGCGCCAGGCCTTCGTTGCCCTTGACGACTTCGGCGTTCCAGACGATCAGCTTGTGCTCGCCCACGGCGCAGAAGGCACCCGGGTACGGTTGGGTAACGGCGCGAACCAGGTTGAACAGCTCTTCAGCCGGTTTTTTCCAATCCAGTTTGCCGTCAGCGGCGGTGCGACGACCGAAGTAGGTGGCCTTGCTTTCGTCCTGGGCGGTTTCGGTCAGCTTGCCTTGAGCCAGTTGCGGCAGGGCATCGCGCAGCAGGTTGGTGGCGGCGTCACGCAGTTTGGCGTGCAGGGTCAGGCCGGTGTCGGTGCGCTCGATCACGACTTTCTGCTGGGCCAGGATCGCGCCGGCATCGGCACGCTTGACCATGCGGTGCAGGGTCACGCCGGTTTCGGTTTCGCCGTTCACCAGCACCCAGTTGGCCGGTGCGCGGCCACGGTACTTAGGCAGCAGGGAGCCGTGCAGGTTGAACGCGCCTTTCTTGGCGGTGGCCAGCAGGGCTTCGCTCAGCAGGTTGCGGTAGTAGAACGAGAAGATGTAGTCCGGGTTCAGCTTGGCGATGCGCTCGATCCACAGCGGGTGGTTGGCGTCTTCCGGGGCGTGTACCGGGATGCCATTGCGGGCGCACAGCTGGGCGACGGAACCGTAGAAATTGTTTTCCTTGGGATCATCGGCATGGGTGAACACGGCAGCAATTTCGTAACCCGCATTGAGCAGGGCTTCAATGCCAGCACAGCCAATATCGTGGTAAGCGAAGACAACAGCTTTTGAATTCATGACGAAACCTGATCGGAAGGAGAAGTAGAGGTGTGGGAGGACGTCAGGCCGTCGACCGTAAAGGTCTCGGCCGGTGCTGCCGGTTGGTTGCGCAGCACTTTTTCGATAAAGAACCGTGGGCGGGCCCGCACATCGCTGTACATGCGGCCCAGGTATTCACCCAGGAGGCCCATGCCGATGAACTGGCCACCGGTGAACACGAACAATACGGCGAACAGCACGAACATGCCGTCGCCGGCCCAACCGGAGCCGAAAGCGATACGCAGCACGATCAGTGCAAAGGCGAAGAGCATGCCCAGGGCCGCCAGGCTGAAACCGACGATGCTCAACAGGCGCAATGGCGTGGTGGTCATGCAGGTCAGCAGGTCGAACATCAGGCTGATCAGGCGCATCGGGCTGTATTTGGACTCGCCGTGTTCACGCTCGGCGTGATGCACCAGGATTTCCGTGGTGTGGCGCGCAAAGCTGTTGGCCAGGATCGGGATAAAGGTGCTGCGCTCGCGGCAGGCCAGCATGGCGTCGACGATGGTGCGGCGATAAGCACGCAGCATGCAGCCGTAGTCGCTCATGGCCACGCCGGTGGAGCGTTGCACGGCGAGGTTGATCAGGCGCGACGGCCAGCGGCGGAAGGCCGAGTCCTGGCGGTTGTTGCGCACGGTGGCAACCACGTCATAGCCCAGGGCGGCCTGTTCGACCAAACGCGGGATTTCTTCCGGCGGGTTTTGCAGGTCGGCGTCCAGGGTGATCACCACGTCGCCCCGGCAATGCTCGAAGCCGGCCATGATTGCGGCGTGCTGGCCGTAGTTGCGGTTGAGGATCACCGCCACCACGTTGCTGCCTTCGAGCGCGGCGGCGTCTTCCAGCAATTGCGCGGAGTTGTCGCGGCTGCCGTCGTCCACCAGGATGATTTCGTATTCGTAAGCCAGTTGTTTGCAGGCGGCCATGGTGCGGCGCAGCAGTTCAGGCAGGCTTTCTTGTTCGTTGTAGACCGGGATAACGATCGACACGCAATGAATTGGATAGGGTTTCAAAGATTCATTACCTCGGGGGTTAGAGCAACTTGGAGCGTAAAGACAGCAGTTATCGTCAGCCTCGGATGCCGGGCATCCGATCAAAAATAGCGTTGATTTGTGGCATTCATTCGACAGTCCTGACAGGTCACAGTGGGTCTTCCATGGCTTTCGTGAGTAAAGACCAAAATGCTCAAAGGTAAAGCGGAATCAACGAGTTAACCTGCAAAGTACGGTTCGTTCTCAAGTCGTTCCGCCAAGATTAAGCGCAAAAATGTTCAACGAATATGAAACGCAGATGAAAAAGTCGTTTTTTTGGCAGGTAGACAGCTAGGGTTCAGGTAAACAGCAGAAGTACGGACAACGCCGTGCCGATGAGGGGAGAAGGGCCGGTAGGCTTTTTCCGCGCGCGGGCTGGTTCCTGAAGAATCTTCTCTGCAATGCCGCGCAAGTGCCGGTAAAGTAAGCCATCTCTTGCCAGGGCAGTCGGATGAATAGCGTGCAGCGTTTACGGCCAATGTTGATGGTGTTGTTGATGACGGTGGCCTGGGCCACGAGTGTGCGGGCCGATGACGGCGTGGCACTGACGTCCATCGACCAGGTGCCCGATGGCGTAGAAGTGCGGGGTAAACAGGTCGGCGCCTTCGTCTGGAGCGACAAACAGGGCAAGAACCTGTTGGTACTCGCAGAGCAAGTCAGCGAACGCGACGACGACGGTGCGCAGTCGGCCTTTGTCTACGCCGCCCAGTACCTGCTCGACGGTGACCGGCCCAAGCGCCTGTGGATGCTCTACGACGACGTGCAGCATTGCGAGTTCGATGCCGGCGCGCACTTCAACAGCGACGCCACCCGGGTCACCGACCTGCTGGGCGATGGCATCAGCCAGGTCACCGTGGGGTATAGCCGCACCTGCACCAGTGACGTCAGCCCCAATGATTTCAAGCTGATCATGCACATCGGCAAGTCGCAGAAGTACCGCCTGCGTGGCATCGACCGCTATGGCGCCAGCTGGTGGGATGAAGACGCCGGCGCCCTGCAAGGCATGCCGTTGCCCAAGGATTGCAGCATCGCCGCCCAACAGGCGCTGGTCAGCCAGTACAAGGAGCAGGGTACCGAGCTGCCGCTTCCTGGCTGTTACGGCGACGAAGAAGATTTTGCCAAGGCGCCCAAACCGTACCTGGAGTTCATGCGCCAGCACTGGTTTGCCTTGATGCAGAAGCAGGACACCGACTGGAGCCAGCAGCAGACGCCAGCCCCGGCGGAAGACGATCAGGAATAGCCCCGGGGATTGACCTGCGCTAAACTCGGCGCTCGCCAATTCACTAAATATGTCGATTAAACAGATGGTTAGTCGACATATTTAATCCAAAGGCTGATCTACCTTGACTGAGTCTACCCGCAACCCGCTGACCCTCTACCTCACCCGCCTGGCGCCCTCCAGCCAGCTGACCATGCGCTACGTGCTGCAGGACGCTGCCGACCGCCTGGGCTTTGAAGACATCAACCTCGAAGACATCGACTGGCACCTGCTGCAGCCCGAACACGTCATGGCCCTGGTGGCGGTGCTGCGGGAAGACGGGTATGCGCCGAACACCTCATCGCTGTACGTCAACGCCGTGCGCGGGGTGATGAACGAAGCCTGGCGCATGAGCCTGATCAGCCAGGACCACCTGCTGAAGATGCGCTCGGTCAAGGCCATGGCCGGCACCCGCCTGAGCCAGGGGCGCAACCTGCGGCGTACGCTGATTCGTGAGTTGATGGAAGTCTGCGCCGCCGATCCGCGCCCGCAGGGCCTGCGGGATGCGGCGGTGATCGGGATCCTGTATGGCTCGGGCATGCGCAAGTCGGAATCGGTGAACATCGAGCTGGGCCAGGTCAACTTTGACGAGCGCAGCCTGCAGGTTACCGGCAAGGGCAACAAGCAATTGATCAAGTACGCACCGGCCTGGGCCTTTGCCAAGCTGGAGGCGTGGCTGGCGTTTCGCCGCAGCCAATTGAAACCGGGTGAGCAGGACGATGGTTTCCTGTTCAACCGGATTCGCCGGGGCAGCCATATCACCCGCGAGCGCATCACCAAACACGCGATTTACTACATCGCCCGCCAGCGAGGGGAACAGGTCGGCGTGAAAATCATGCCCCATGATTTCCGCCGTTCGTTCATCACGCGGGTCATTGAAGAGTACGACCTGTCGATCGCCCAGAAGCTGGCGCACCACACCAATATCCAGACCACCGCCAACTACGATGTGCGCGACGACAATGAGCGGCGCAGGGCCGTGGATCGGTTTGACCTGTAGGGCCGCCCGTAACCTGGCCCGCCAACTGCCTTGAACTCTGCCCGGCAGCCGCGCTCGCAATAGTAGGGCGCGGGTTTTGCCGCGTGCCGTGTTTATTCAGTCGAAGGAGCAGACCATGGATACCTACAACATCAACAAGACCGGCACCGGTTGGGCGTTGACCAAGCAGGGCTCGGCACGGCCGTCGAAAACGGCAGAGACCAAGGAGGCGATCGTTGAGTTGGCGAAAGAGTTTCTCAGCGACAAGACGGCGTCGCTGAGGATTCACAGCATGGATGGGCGGATTCAGGAAGAAAGAACCTACCCGCGCAAGGCTGACCCGACACGATCTAAGGGCTGACCGAGCACCCAATGTGGGAGCGGGCTTGCTCGCGAAGGCGTTGGATCAGTCACAGATGCATTGCCTGACACTCCGCCTTCGCGAGCAAGCCCGCTCCCACACTGGATTTGCATCCGACCCTAGAGAATCGGCTTGCCGCCCGTCACCGCATACCGCGAGCCCGAGATGTAACTCGCCTCATCCGACGCCAGCAACACATAGATCGGTGCTACTTCCACCGGCTGGCCGGGGCGGCCCAGCGGTGTCTCGCTGCCGAAGCTGTTCACGTCTTCGTCCGGCATCGTCGAGACAATCAACGGCGTCCAGATCGGCCCCGGCGCCACGCTGTTCACGCGGATGCCCTTGCTGCCCAGCAGTTGCGCCAGGCCACCGGTAAAGTTCGCAATCGCGCCCTTGGTGGCGGCGTATGCCAGCAACGTTGGCTTGGGCATATCGGAATTCACCGAGCTGGTATTGATGATCGACCCGCCGGCCTTCATATGCGGCAGCGCCGCCTTGCAGATGCGAAACATCGCGGTGATGTTGATATCGAAGGTCTTGACCCATTCCTCGTCGGGTATTTCTTCGAGGGTCTCGTGAGTCATCTGGAATGCGGCGTTATTGACCAGCACGTCGATCCGCCCGAACTGCTCGACGGTCTGGTCGACAATCGCCTGGCAGTTGGCTTTTTGCGCGAGGTCGCCGGGCAGCAACAGGCATTGGCGGCCGGCTTCTTCCACCCAGCGTGCGGTTTCCTTCGCGTCCTCGTGTTCGTCCAGGTAGGCGATGGCCACATCGGCACCTTCGCGGGCAAAGGCAATCGCCACGGCGCGGCCGATACCGCTGTCGGCGCCGGTGATCAGGGCGATCTTGTTGGCCAGGCGGCCGGAGCCGGTGTAGCTCTTCTCGCCGCAGTCGGGATAGGGGTCCATCTTCTTCTGCGAACCGGGAACGGATTGGGCCTGGCTGGCGAAAGGTGGGCGTGGGTAGTCAGTCATCTCAATCTCCATAGATCACAACGGGTTCTATGGATTAGTGATTTTCAGTTGCCGGATAGTTGTAATCGATGCCGGCCGAGCCCGACGAATGGTTTGCGCTCAACCGTGCTGGCAGGCATCGCCCAGGCGCATGTAGTCCAGTTCATGACGCACGCCGTGGCTGTCGATGTAGACCATGTGACCCTTGACCGGCCCGCATTCGGTGGAGGATTCGGTACTGACGCGCACCACCTTGGCGATGTCCAGGTCCTGGGAATAGTCGTACGCCTCGCTGGCGGGGGCGTTGGCACTCACAGTGGGTGCCGGGGTTTCGCCCTGGGCGAAGGCAAGTGTGCTGAACAGGCCCAGCACGGCGATAAGCAGATAACGCATGAGAACCTCCGACACCACGAAGGTGGTGGCTTGACTGTGGGGTTCATTCTACAAAGCGCGTGGCGCGGGGATGAACGCTTGCGGGCCAATAGAAGACATCAGCCAAATCGATGCAGCAAGCCTCTTATAACCGGTTATAAACTCATAGCATCTTCGCCTAAACGCAGCCCTATAAATATCCGTCTGCCGTTGCTCATCCCTGTAGACACATACAACAGGGAGTTCCTCGATGTTTTTATTCAAACAACAACTACCAAGGCTGACGCTGACGGCGGCGCTGGCGATGGGAGTGTGCACGACATCGGTGATGGCCCAGGAAGTGGCCGGCCAGGTGTTCACCTTCGATATCGCTGGCGGCCCGCTTGATACGGTGCTGCTGGATATCTCCCGGCAGACCGGGGTGATGATTTCGTTCAATCAACAGTGGGTGCAGGGCAAGCGCAGTGCCGCCATCCGCGGCGATTTGGGCAGCCTGCAAGCGGTGGACAAGGCGTTGCAGGGCAGTGGCCTGCAAGTGAGCGACAGCGAACAGGGGCTGACGGTGCATCCAGCACCCGTGACGTCCACCAGCGTCGCACCGGCCGAGGGCAAAAGTACTGATTACCGCCTGGAAAAAGTCACGGTGACCGGCTCGGCGATTCGCCGGGTGGACGCGGAAACGGCAGTGCCGGTAACCATCCTGCGGGTCGAGCAATTGCGCGAGCAGGGTGTGAGCACCACCGAGGAGTTGATCAACCGCATTTCGGCCAACCAGTCTGCCGTTGGCTCCGGGCGTTCGGTGGGTTCCAGCAGCGGCGGTGCGGCGTATGCCGACTTGCGCGGGATTGGCGCGAACAAAACCCTGGTGCTGCTCAATGGCCGGCGCCTGAGCAACAACGCCGTCAACACCACCAACGGTTCCGGGGTGGACTTGAACACCATCCCGTTCGCCGCCATCGACCGCGTGGAAGTCCTGCGCGATGGCGCCTCGGCGCTGTATGGCACCGACGCGATTGGCGGGGTGATCAACTTCATTACCAAGACCAGCCTCACCGGTGGGCAACTTTCCACCAACTACGATTCGCCCACACGCTCCGGCGGCGGCGACAGCCATAACTTCAGTGGCAGCTACGGTTTCGGCGATCTTGAAGAGGACCGCTTCAACGTGTTCGGCGTGGTCAGCTACGACAAGCAGACGCGCCTGGCGGCCAAGGACCGTGACTTCACCTACAACTATCAGCCCGGTCGCGGCCTGGATTTCACCTCCGGCACCGCCGCGCCGGCCAACTGGAGCCAGGGCAGCAACGCGACCAACCCGCTGGCCGGCTCCGGTTGCAATTCCCCCGGGCTGCTGTCACGCAATGGCATCTGCCGCCAAAGCCTGTGGAGTTACCTGGACCTGGTGCCGGAAACCGAAAAAACCTCGGCCTTTGCCAAAGCCACCGGCAAGCTGGCCGATGACCATACCGTCAGCCTCGAATACTTCTGGGCGCGCAACGAAAACCGTACACAGATTGGCCCAGGCACCCTGATGGGCGCCCAGGTCAATCCGGGTACGCCTTTCTATCCGGGCAACGGCATCACCCCGGGCCCCACGGGTTTCGCCCTGGACCCGACACAGCCGGTAGACGTGAACTGGCGTGAAACCGATGCCGGCGCGCGCAAGCACGAAGATGACAACACCAGCCAGCGCCTGCTGCTGAGTTTCGAAGGTAATGTGGCGAACTGGGACTACAACGTCGGCGCGTCCTACAACCAGAACAAAGTGGTGCAAACCATTCTTGATGGCTATGTAAACGACCAGACCATCAGCCAGGGGATTGCCAACGGTGTGATCAACCCGTTCGGGCCGCAGAGTGAAGCGGGCATGGCGTTGCTCGCCTCCAGCCGCGTCGATGGCGATTACGCCACTGCCGTGGGCCGAGTGAAGAGTATCGACGGGCGCGTAAGCCGTGAAATCGGTGACTGGTTCGGTGCGGGGCCGACGGGCCTGGCGCTGGGCGGTGAATATCGCAAGGAGGATTTCCACCAGGATTTCGCCCAGTTTGCCGAGACCGTGCAGAGCCTGGGCGTAGACCCCAATGGCGCGGTGCGCGGCAATCGCAGCGTGTCGGCCGAGTACGCCGAGGTCAACGTGCCGGTGCTCGAAAGCCTGGAACTGTCTGCCGCCGTGCGTCATGACAAATACAGCGACTTTGGCAGCACCACCAACCCGAAATACTCGTTCCGCTTCCAGCCGTTCAAGGAACTGGTGGTGCGCGGTGCCTACAGTGAAGGCTTCCGTGCGCCGTCGCTGTACGAGTTGTACAACCCGACCTACACCAGCTACACCGTGGCCAACTACAACGACCCGCGCCTGTGCCCGGGCGGCACCCCGGCCAATGGCGGGATCGGCAACCGCGACTGCGCCCAGCAGTTCCGCCGGCAAAGCGGGGGCAACGGCAGCTTGAGCCCGGAAACCGCACGTAACGTGACCTTTGGTTTCGTGTTCCAACCGATCGAGCGCCTCAGTGCCGGCCTGGATTTCTGGTGGATCACCATCGCCAACCAAATTGCCGAGTTTCCTGAGTCGTCGGTATTCGATGACCCGGATGCCTACGGCGACCGCCTGATTCGCAAGGCGGATGGCTCCATCGATCACATCGTTACCGGCCTTGCCAACCTGGGTAAAACCAAGACCAACGGCGTGGATGTGAGTTTCGACTACCGCTTCCCGAGCACCGCCATCGGTGACTTCGGCATCGGCCTGCAAGGCACCTACGTCAACGAATACAAATACCAGCAGGAGCTCAAGGGCGACTACATCGACAAACTCGGTGATTTCCGTGGCGGCGAGTTCTCCACCGCGGGCGCCGTTGCGCGTTGGCGCCACAGCCTGACCGGTACCTGGGCGCGGGGACCGCTGGGCGTCAGCCTGACCAACCGCTACACCAGTGGCTATCACGACTCGGACCCCGACACTCACGACTCTGTAGGCTCTTACAACGTCTGGGACCTGGCGGGTACCTACAACTGGAGCAAGTCCCTGGCCGTCACGCTGGGCGCGAAAAACCTGTTTGACCGCGCGCCGCCGTTCAGCAACCAGACCTATGCGTTCCAGAGCGGGTACGACCCGAAATACGCCGACCCGTTTGGCCGCATCCTCTATACCCGGGTCAGCTATAACTTCTGATTGTTCATCAGCGTCAGACACTGCGCTATAAAACCGACGGATCCGCTGCGCCTGCCTCGCAGGTGCAGCGGGTTTCGCCTGTCCATAACCTTATTCCAAAACGGTATTTCCAGGCTTTTCATAAGACTCCTTATGATCACGTCATAACTCGTTATGACAAGTGGTCCTGATGAACGAATCAACCGTCGCCTTATCCCCTCTGTCCAGCGTTCCGCTGCATGCCCAACTGCGGGACCTGCTGCGCAGCCGCATCCTTGATGGTGAGTACGCGCCGAACACCCAGATGCCTTCCGAGAGCGAACTGGGCACGCGCTTCAAAGTCAGCCGCATCACCGTGCGCCAGGCCCTGGGTGATCTGCAAAAGGAAGGCCTGATCTACAAGATCCACGGCAAAGGCACCTTTGTTTCCAAACCCAAGGCTTATCAGAACGTCAGCACCCTGCAGGGGTTGGGCGAGTCCATGACCGAGCGCGGCTATGAAGTGATCAACCGCCTGCGCAGCTACCGCTTCGTGCCCGCCGACAAGCTGGTGGCCGAGCGCCTGGGCGTGGAGGAGGGCAGCACTGTCGCGCAGATCAAGCGGGTACGGCTGATCAACCGCGAGCCGGTGTCGCTGGAAATCACCTACCTCAGCCAGGCCCTGGGCGAACGCCTGGAAAACGCCGACCTGGTAACCCGCGACATCTTCCTGATCCTGGAGAACGACTGTGGCTTGCAACTGGGTCACGCCGACGTGGCGATTGACGCGGTACTCGCCGACAGCGAGCTGACCCAGGCGCTGAACGTCGAGGCCGGCTCGCCGATCATGCGCATCGAACGCCTGACCCACACCGCAGACGGCCAGCCCGTGGACTTCGAACACCTGTATTACCGTGGCGACGCGTTTCAGTATCGCCTGCGCATCGACCGTCAGCGAGGTAGCCGCCCGTGAGCCGCCAAACCCTGGAACTGGAATACGACATCGTGGTGATCGGCGGCGGCACTGCCGGCCCCATGGCGGCGATCAAGGCCAAGGAGGCCAACCGCGATCTGCGCGTATTGCTGATCGACAAGGCCAACGTCAAGCGCAGCGGCGCCATCAGCATGGGCATGGACGGCCTCAACAACGCGATCATTCCCGGCCACTCCACGCCGGAGCAGTACACCAAGGAAATCACGATTGCCAACGACGGCATCGTCAATCAGGCGGCGGTGTACGCCTATGCGACCCACAGTTTTGAAACCATCGAGCAGTTGGACCGCTGGGGCGTGAAGTTCGAGAAGGACGAAACCGGCGATTACGCGGTGAAAAAAGTCCATCACATGGGCGCCTACGTGTTGCCGATGCCTGAAGGGCACGACATCAAGAAGGTGCTGTATCGCCAGCTCAAGCGCGCCCGGGTCAGCATCACCAACCGCCTGGTGTGCACCCGCTTGCTGACCGACAGCGAAGGCGCGGTGAATGGCGTGATGGGTTTTGACTGCCGCACTGCGGACTTCCAGGTGATCAAGGCCAAGGCGGTGATCCTCTGCTGCGGCGCGGCCGGCCGCCTGGGCTTGCCGTCCTCGGGTTACCTGATGGGCACCTATGAAAACCCGACCAATGCCGGCGACGGCTACGCCATGGCCTACCACGCCGGAGCCGAACTGGCGAACCTGGAGTGCTTCCAGATCAACCCGCTGATCAAGGATTACAACGGCCCGGCATGCGCCTATGTCACCGGCCCCTTGGGCGGCTACACCGCCAACAACAAGGGTGAACGCTTCATCGAGTGCGACTACTGGAGCGGGCAGATGATGTGGGAGTTCCACCAGGAACTGGAAAGCGGCAACGGCCCGGTGTTCCTCAAGCTCGATCACCTGGCGGAGGAAACCATCCAGAACATCGAGCAGATCCTGCACAGCAACGAGCGCCCCAGCCGTGGCCAGTTCCACGCCAACCGGGGCACCGACTACCGTAGCCAGATGGTCGAGATGCATATCTCCGAGATCGGCTTTTGCAGCGGGCATTCGGCGTCGGGCGTGTGGGTCAACGAGCGCGCGGAAACCTCGGTCAAGGGCCTGTATTCAGCGGGCGACATGGCGGCGGTGCCACATAACTACATGCTCGGCGCGTTCACCTATGGCTGGTTTGCCGGCACCAACGCGGCAAGCTTTGTGGCCGGGCGCGAATTCAGCGCGGTGGATGCCCGGCAAGTGGCCGCCGAGCAGGCTCGGGTCTATGCGCCACTGGACCGCGAAACCGGTCTGCCGCCGGCCCAGGTCGAGTACAAGCTGCGGCGCTTCGTCAACGATTACCTGCAGCCGCCCAAGGTCACCCGCAAGATGGAAATCGGCTTGCAACGCTTCGCCGATATCGAGCGCGACCTGGACCAGATGAAGGCGCACAACCCCCATGAATTGATGCGCGCCATGGAAACCAGCGTGATCCGCGACTGCGCCGAAATGGCTGCCCGCGCCTCGCTGTACCGCGCCGAAAGCCGCTGGGGCCTGTACCACTACCGGGTCGATCACCCGCAACGCAACGACGCCGACTGGTTCTGCCATTGCCACCTGAAAAAGGGCGAGGACGGGCAGATGGTCAGCTTCAAGAAACCCGTCGAGCCCTATGTGATCCCGCTGGATGCCGAAGAGATGCAGGCTTACGACCGCCTGCGCGTAGGGGCTGACGCCGCCTGAATGTGCCCCCCCAAGCTCGCTCACCACAGGACACCGTGAAATGGCCTATCAGCCCCAGGAAATATTCTTTCGCTCAAACGCCCCGGTAACGGTGGACGAGGACAAGTGCATCGCCGAAAAAGGCTGCACGGTCTGCGTCGACGTGTGCCCGATGGACCTGTTGGCGATCAACCCGGCAACGCAGAAGGCGTACATGGCGTTCGATGAATGCTGGTATTGCATGCCCTGTGAAAAAGATTGCCCCACCGGCGCAGTCAAGGTCGAGATTCCGTACCTGTTGCGCTGAGACCTGCCGCAAACGCCATCCGCCAACCCCGGACGCAGCCCTAGCCACACCCCCTCGTTTCCCACCGCGCCAGACCGTGGCGGAGACGATTCCTTCAACCATGATTCGAGGGGAACTACCCAATGTTATTGCGCGCAACCCTGGCCGGCCTGGTGCTGGCTTGCTTGAGCCTGTCGGCCCAGGCACAAACGATCCGGGTGGCCATCGGCACCCAGGACACCACCATCAACTGTGCCGCGGGCGGCTTGCTGATCCGCGAGCTGGGGCTGCTGGACAAATACCTGCCGCACGACGGCAAGTACAAGGACGCGACCTACGACGTGCAGTGGAAAAACTTCACCAGTGGCGCGCCGCTGACCAATGAAATGGTCGCCGGCAAACTGGACTTTGGCGCAATGGCCGACTTCCCCGGTGCCTTCAACGGCGTAGCGTTCGAGGCGGCGGGCAAGCACAGCCTGTTCATCAGCGTGTTGTCGGGCAACATCAAGGGCAGCGGCAACGGCATTGTGGTGCCGGTCGCTTCCAGCGCCCAGTCCCTGGCGGACCTCAAAGGCAAGACGATTTCCGTGCCGTTCGCCTCCACGGCCCATGGCATGTTGCTGCGCGCTGTTGCGGCCCAGGGCTGGGACCCGCTCAAGGACGTCAACATCATTGCCCAGGCGCCCGAAGTGGCAGGCTCGGCGTTGCAGGCCAACAAGATCGACGCCCATGCCGACTTTGTGCCGTTCGGCGAACTGTTCCCCAACCGTGGTTTCGCCCGCAAGATCTACGACGGCTCGCAATCCAACACCCCGACGTTCCACGGCGCGCTGGTGGACGAAAGTTATGCCAAACAGTACCCGGAAGTGGTCGTCGCCTACCTGCGCGCGAGTATCGAGGCCAATCAGTTGCTGGCCGCAGAGCCGGAGAAGTACAGCGAGCTGATCGAAAAAGTCACCGGCGTCGAAGCCGAGGTCAACTACCTGTTCCATGGCCCGCTGGGCGTGCAGACCCGTGACTTGAGCTGGAAACCCGAATACCGCCAGGCCGTGGGCACCGCGATCGACACCCTCAAGCTGCTGAAAAAGGCCGACCGTGGCCTGGACCTCAATACCTTTATCGATGACCAGTACATCCGTGCCGCGTTCAAGGCCTCGGGCCTGGACTATGCGGCGCAATTGGGCAACTACGCCCAGGCGCCGTTGAAGGCCAACGACGCCCTGAGCGGCGCGCCGATCACTGACTGGAAGCACGTCGCGCAAATCTGGGTCAAGGGTGAGCCCAAGGTGCGCGATTACGCGTCGGCCGAGGCGGCGTTCACCGCGCTGGACAGCCTGAACAAACAAGGCAAGGCGGTGCGCGCCGTGTATGCCCAGGCCGAAGACAGCGGCATCAAGCTACTGGCGAGCCAGGCCTGGTTTGCCACCAACCAGCACGGCCAACTCAGTGCATTCCTGCTCAAGGGCCAGGCGCAGCAATTTGCCCAGGCCCAGGGCGGCAAGGTGTTCAATTTCACCGACGCCGGCGCGCAGGCCGTTGCCGGTCGCTGAGGGAGCGTGTTCATGACAAGCACCCCATGGCGCTGGCTGCCCAAGGCCGCTTCCTTGCTGTTGTGCCTGCTGTTCTGGCAGTTGGCGGCCAGCCAGCACTGGAACCTGTGGCTGGTGACGTTTGCCAATGTGCCCACGCCGGGCTCCGTGGTGCAGGCTGCCCTGGGGCTGGCGGACTCGGGCAAGCTTGTGCGGCACTTGAGCGCAAGCCTGACCCGGGTGTTCGAGGGCTACCTGGCGGCCGCGCTGGTGGGGATCGGCCTGGGCATCGCGATTGGCCGCTGGAAGTGGGCGGAAGACCTGCTGTTGCCGCCGCTGGAGGTGATCCGGCCGATCCCGGCGGTGGCCTGGATTCCGCTGGCGATCCTGATGTTCCCGTCGTCGGAGCTGTCGATGATCTTCATCACCTTCACCGGCGCGCTGTTTCCGGTGCTGCTCAATACGGTGCATGGCGTGGAAGGCGTCGATCCTCGGCTGATCGCCTCGGCGCGCAGCCTGGGGGCAGGGCGCCGGGCGATCCTGCTGGAGGTGATTTTGCCGGGCGCCGCGCCGAGCATCATCACCGGCCTGGCGATTGGCATGGGCACTTCGTGGTTCTGCCTGGTGACAGCGGAAATGATCTCCGGCCAGTACGGCATCGGCTATTACACCTGGGAGTCCTACACCATCCAGAACTATGCCGACATTGTCGTTGGCATGCTGTTGATCGGCGTGCTGGGCATGGGCAGCAGCCTGTTGGTCAAGCGTCTCGGCGCACTGTTCACTCCCTGGCATCGACCACGAGGTAAAGCCTGATGAGTCATCTTGAAGGCCGTGTCGACATACGCGGCTTGTCCATTGTATTGGGCGAACAGCAGCAGGCATTCGAGGCGGTGAAAGCCCTGGATTGCAGGATCGAGCCGGGGCAGTTCGTGTGCATCCTCGGCCCGTCCGGGTGTGGCAAATCGACCTTGCTCGGCGCGCTGGCCGGGCATCTCACGCCAAGCCAGGGCACGCTGGAAATGGATGGCCGGCCGGTTGCCGGGCCGTCCCAGCAACGGGGCATGGTGTTTCAGCAACACACACTGTTCCCTTGGCGTACGGTGCGCGAAAACGTTGCCTTCGGCCTGAAGATGCGCAGCGTAGGCAAGGCCGAGCGCCTGGCCGCCGCCGATGAGATCCTTCACCTGGTGGGCCTGGAAGGTTTTGCCGAGCGCTGGCCCAACCAGCTGTCGGGTGGCATGCAGCAGCGGGTGGAAATTGCCCGGGTATTGATCAATCGTCCCGGCCTGCTGTTGATGGATGAACCGTTCGGCGCGCTGGATGCCCTGACCCGCATGAAGATGCAGGCCTTGCTGCTGGACATCTGGACGCGCATCCGCACCACCGTGGTGTTTGTCACCCATGACATCGACGAAGCGCTGTTCCTGGCCGACCGCATCCTGGTCATGAGCCCGCGCCCCGGGCGCATCATCGAGGATTTCCAGCTGACTTTTCCAAGGCCGCGCAGCACCGAACTGATGACCTCGCCGGAATTTACCCACCTCAAGCGCCATTGCCTGGAACTGCTGCACCACGAAGATGGTCGCCAGTTACCACGGCTGAACCCGCTCGGGCTACCCAACGATCACCCAAGACCGCGATTTGCCATATGACCTATGAAACCGAAAACCCCGACATCCAAGCCCTGCGCCCCCGGCTGCAAGCGCCGGATGCCGGCATGCGCCGGATCGCCCTGATTGACCTGGCTGACCTGGAAGACCCCGACGGCCTGGTGTGGTTGGTGGACAGCCTGCGCCACGACCCGGCCACCGACGTGCGCGCCCAGGCTGCCAGCCTGCTGGAGGCGTGGGAAGAAGACGCAGTGGTCGAGGCGCTGTGCCAGGCGCTGACCGACACTGAAGCGTCGGTACGTGATGCCGCCGCCCAGAGCTTGAGCGTACTCAAGACGACGCAGGCGGGCCGGCTGTTATTGCCATGGGCCACCCACGCTGACGTCAGCGTGCGCACGGCAATCTTCCGTGCCCTGCGCGAGTTGCGCCTTGAAGCGGCGGCGCCGTCGGCAATGCTGGCGCTGAACGATACCGATGCGGGGGTGCGCCGCGAAGCGGTCGGTGTGCTCGGCTGGCTCAAGCACCTGCCGGCATTGGAGGCCCTGGCGAGGTTGGCCAGCAGCGATCCGGACACCGAGGTCCGGCGTGCCGCCACCGGCGCCCTCGGCCTGGCCAGTGATGAGCGGGTACTGCCGGCGCTGTATGAAGCGTTGCAGGACGCCACCTGGCAAGTACGGGAAGAGGCCGCGACCACCTTGGGCAAAGTCGGTAGCACCCGCGCGGGAGACGCCTTGATCACGGCGCTGGCCGATGACTACTGGCAAGTCCGCCTGCGCGCCACCCGCAGCCTTGGGCGCCTGCGGTATGCACCGGCGTTGCCGGCGCTGCTCCTGACGTTGGGCCACAGCATCAGCAACCTGCGCAAGGAAGCCGCCCTGGCGCTGGGCGAGTTGGGCGACCGACAGGCCCTTGGCCCGCTGCGTGACGCGGCCGACGATGGCGACCCGGAAGTACGCAAGGCAGTGCGCATTGCCCTGGCACAACTGCAATGAACAGTGCACCGAACGGCATTGGCCGCGATGATGATGGGCGCTTGAGGCTGGAATGGCGCGACGGCGTGCAATGGATCGACCACGCTCGCCTGCGCCGTGAATGCCCGTGCTCGCAGTGCCGGGCCTTTCGGTTGAGAGGCACGCCGCCGCTGGTGTCGGACCGTGTCCGGGTGCTGGAGGTCCATCCCCAGGGGTATGGCGTGCAGTTGATTTTCAGCGATGGGCACCAGCGGGGGATTTACCCGTGGGCTTATTTGGCACAGATGGAGCCCCAGGCCGGGGCTCCGTCGGACTAAAACAACGCGGCGGTATAACTTCCCGTCACACGGTCCGGATCAGACAAGCCCCGTGAGGTAGTACACGCCAATCACGAAAAACGCCGCCAGTACCTTGAAGATCGTCATGCCGAAAATGTCTTTATAGGCCTGGCGGTGAGTCAGGCCGGTGACCGCCAGCAAGGTGATGACCGCGCCGTTGTGGGGCAGGGTGTCCATGCCCCCTGCAGCCATGGCGGCCACACGGTGCATGACTTCCAGCGGGATATGCGCGGCGTTGGCGGAGGCGATGAAGGTGTCCGACATCGCCGCCAGGGCAATGCTCATGCCACCCGATGACGACCCGGTAATACCCGCCAGCAAGTTAATGGTGATGGCCTGGTTGATCAGCGGATTGGGGATCACCTTGAGCGCTTCAACCACTGCAACGAAGCCAGGCAACGCCGCAATCACTGCGCCAAACCCATATTCCGAGGCGGTATTGAGCGTAGCGAGCATGGCCCCGCCAACGGCGGTGCGGCTGCCTTCGGCGAGTTTGCTGACGAGGGTGCGCCAGGCGAATGCAAAGACCGTGACGATGCCTACCAGCAAGGCCGCCTGGACCGACCAGATGGCGATCATCTTCGATACCTGGGTCTGTATCGGTGCCTTCAGTCCGGGCAGGTCAATTTCATAAATGCTGCCGTACCACTGTGGAATCCAGTGGGTGAAGGCCAGGTTCATCACGCCTACCAACAGCAACGGCAGCAACGCCACTAGCGGGTGGGGCAGGGCGATGTCCTGGGGCGTTTCGGGCTCATTGCGCAGGTCGGTGCCATAACCCTCGCCCGCGCGCCGGGCTTTGCGTCGCTGGCGCTCCAGGTACAGCATGCCGCCGATCAGTACGAACAACGAACCCAGGACTCCCAGCCAGGGCGCCGCCCAGGACGTGGTACCGAAAAACGTGGTGGGAATGATGTTCTGGATCTGCGGCGAACCAGGCAACGCATCCATGGTGAAGGTGAAGGCACCCAGGGCGATCGTTGCGGGCATCAGGCGCTTGGGAATGTTGCTTTGGCGGAACATTTCCGCGGCAAACGGATACACCGCAAACACCACCACGAACAGCGAAACACCGCCGTAGGTGAGCAGCGCACAGACCAGCACAATCACCAGCATGGCCTGGCTGCTGCCGAGCACCTGGATCACGGCTTTGACAATGGAGCGGGAAAAGCCGGACAACTCAATCAACTTGCCAAACACGGCGCCGAGCAAAAACACCGGAAAGTACAGTTTGATAAAACCGACCATCTTGTCCATGAAAATATCAGTGAACGCCGGCGCAACGGCGCCGGGGTCAGTCAGTAGAACGGCAGCGAGTGCGGCGAGAGGCGCGAAGATAATGACGCTGTATCCCCGATATGCAGCGAGCATTAACGCGAACAACGCCAGCAAGGCGATGATGACACTCATGGGATGTCCTTCGAGGCTGGGCCTTTGGCGCAGAGGGCCAGTGTTGGGCTGCGCGATGGCTATGATTTTTGTTGTTGTCGGGCCGCGCACGTGGCGCGACCCGTTGTAGCCAAGCTGTTTTTATTCTGCGATACCGGCGTAAGGGACGTGCTTGTGGCCGTAGCGACGCACGCGGATGTTGGCCTGTTCGCCATGCCCGGAGAACCCTTCGAGGGCACACAGGCGTGAGCAGTATTCGCCGATGAGGGAGGAGGCTTCGTCGGTCATCACTTTCTGGTAGGTGCAGGTCTTGATGAACTTGCCGACCCATAGCCCACCGGTGTAACGCGCGGCTTTTTTGGTGGGCAGGGTGTGGTTGGTACCAATCACCTTGTCGCCGTAGGAGACGTTGGTGCGAGGGCCGAGGAAGAGGGCGCCGTAGTTGCGCATGTTGTCCAGGAAGAAGTCCGGGTCACGGGTCATGACTTGTACGTGTTCGAACGCCAGGTCATTGGCAATGGCGAGCATCTCCTGTTCGTCTTCAGCGACGATCACTTCGCCGAAGCTTTCCCAGGCCTGGCGCGCAATCCCGGCGGTCGGCAGGATCGTCAGCAAGCGCTCGATTTCAGCCATCGTCTCGCGGGCGAGTTTTTCCGACGTGGTGAGCAGGATCGCCGGGGAATCCGGGCCGTGTTCGGCTTGACCGAGCAGGTCCGTGGCGCAGATTTCACCGTCCACGGTTTCATCGGCGATTACCAGGGTCTCGGTCGGACCGGCGAACAGGTCTATACCGACGCGGCCGAACAATTGACGCTTGGCTTCCGCCACAAACGCGTTGCCCGGCCCCACCAGCATGTCCACCGCAGCAATCGACTGGGTGCCCAGGGCCATGGCGCCGATAGCCTGGATGCCGCCCAGGCAGTAGATCTCGTCGGCACCCGCCATGTGCTGTGCGGCGACAATCGCCGGTGCCGGCTTGCCATGGAACGGCGGGGCGCAAGTGATGATGCGTGGAACCCCGGCGACCTTGGCGGTGATCACCGACATGTGCGCGGAGGCCAGCAACGGATACTTGCCACCGGGTACATAGCAGCCCGCCGCGTTAACCGGAATGTGTTTGTGGCCGAGCACTACGCCCGGCAGGGTTTCGACTTCCAGGTCACGCATGCTGTTGCGCTGGTGCTGGGCGAAATTGCGCACCTGGGTCTGGGCGAATTCGATGTCGGTGATGTCGCGCTTGGTCAACTGCGCCATGCAGGCATCGATCTCGGCGCTGGAGAGCCGGTAGTCATCCCGGTCCAGATTGTCGAAGCGGATCGACAGCTCACGAATCGCGTCATCACCCCGTTCTTCGATGTCTGCCAGGGTCTTTTCGACGGTGTCACGCACCTCACGCGCTGCTGATTTGATGACGGACGCTTCTGCGCCTTTTTTGAGCCAAATTGCCATGGGATGAATTCCTAGCGTTGTTGTTTTAGATATTGCATACGTATGCAATTGAGCCGATGCTAAGCCATTCCCGGACGAGATGAAAAGGGGGAGGGCGAAAAAAGACCGAGAAATTTGCGCGAGACGGGCGAGCATGGGACGGGCGACACACCTCGCTTTAAATGGCAGGTATGATCGGCATTTGAAATGTGGATGCAGACTCAATGGCAGACTCCAACGACCCTTCCAGACACCCGATCACTGCCCATGATGTGGCCCGGTTGGCCGGTGTCTCGCAGTCTGCGGTCTCGCGAACGTTCACCAAAGGCGCCAGTGTTTCGCCGAAAACCCGGCAGAAGGTGGAGGCGGCGGCGGCAGCATTGGGCTACCGTCCGAACCAGTGGGCGCGCTCGTTGATCAAGCGGCGCTCCAACCTGATTGGCGTGGTCGCGCCAAGTATGGAAAACCCGTTTTATTCTGCAGTGCTGGAAGCCTTGTCGGCGGCGTTCGAAGAGCTTGGCTATCGGGTACTGTTGTTCTCCACGGCCAACCACGAAGACTCTGACCCGGTGCTGGAAGAGATACTGGGCTACCGCGTGGAGGCGCTGGTGCTGGTGTCGGCGAGCCTGTCTTCGCGGTTTGCCGAGGAGTGCAAGCAAACCGGGTTGCCAGTGGTGCTGGTCAACCGTCGAAATGACAGCACCAGTATCTCCAGCGTGACCAGCGACAACGCCCAGGGCAGCATGGAAATTGCGCAGTTCCTGGTGGCTGGCGGGCATCGCGAGCTGGCTTATATCGCCGGCAAGGAAAGCTCCTCGACCAGTCGTGACCGGGAAATCGCCTTCGTCGACGCACTGCAACGTCTTGGGCATCCGGTACCGCAACGCGCCGTGGGTGACTACACCTTTGAAGGCGCGATGGAGGCCGTACGCCGGCTGCTGTCGAGTGCCAGTCCGCCTGACGGGATTTTTTGTGCGAATGACATCATGGCCCTGGGCGCCATCAATGTCGCACACGAGGAGTTCGGGCTCACACCGGGCAAAGAGATCTCGATTGTCGGGTTCGATGACATCGGCCTGGCCGCCTGGCCAGTGTTTTCGTTGACCACCTACGTTCAACCGGTGAGCGATATGGTGAGTCGTGCGGTTGGGATCATCTGCGCGCAATTGGAAAACCCCGATACGCCTGCCATTCAGGAAGTCGTAAGGGGGCGGTTGATCGTACGCAAAAGTGCGAAAGTCCCGGACAGCGGGGTAGAGCAGGGGCCCGACTGCCGGGTGTGGCAACCCCAGGAACAGGCGTGAGCCATTCGGTCGAAGGCTGGCGACGACCTACCCGGCGTCGCTATGACCCCGCGCGGGCCAGGTGCGGTGGCAATCGGTTGAGGGTCCACCACGCAGTCAGCATCGCCGCCACCGCGCTCAGGGCGATGCCGATCAACATCGGTGCCGGGGTGTGGTCGGCAAACACACCCACCACCGCCATGCACACGGCGGCGGTGATCATTTGGATCGCGCCCAGCAACGCTGATGCAGAACCGGCCACTGCGCCATGGTCTTCCAGGGACAATACCCCGGCCGCCGGCAACAGCAGCCCGAGAAAACCGAAGCCGATAAACAGCAGCGCCATCATCAACGGCAGGCTGTTGACCCACAGCGTGGTGAGCGCCAGCAAGGCCATGACCGTTGCCACGCCCGCCACCGACCAGCGAATCAACGGCGCGAGGCCGAAGCGTGCACTCAAGCGCGCGGTCAACTGGCTCAGGGCAAAAAACGACGCCGCGTTGAGGGCAAAGCACAGGCTGAATTGCGTTGGCGTGAGCCCGTAGTACTCGATGTAAACGAATGGCGCGCTGCCGATGAACACGAAGAACGTCGCAAGGCCAAAACCGCCCACTACCGACAACCCGGTAAACACCGGATCACGCAGCAACGCGCCGTAGCTGCCGAACGCATTGCCCAGGGTCTTGCCCAGGCGGCGTTCGGCGGGGTGGGTTTCCGGCAATTGCACGGCGGTCATGATCAGGCACAGCACTGCGGCCACACCCAGTACCCAAAACACTTCGCGCCAGCTCCACACGGCAATGATCACGCTGCCGGCCAGCGGTGCGAGAATCGGTGAAATGCTCACCACCAGCATCAGCAACGCCATCAGGCGCGCGGCTTCATGGCCGGTGTACAAGTCACGCACAATCGCCCGCGGAATCACCATCCCGGCGCAGGCGCCAAAGGCCTGCAACGCCCGGAAGCCGATCAGCACCTCGATGGAGGGGGCGAGGGCGCAACCAATGCTGGCCACGATGAAAATCGCCAGGCCGGCATAGATCGGCGGCTTGCGCCCGAACACATCGCTGATCGGGCCGTAGAACAGCTGGCACACACCGATGATCATGAAGAACACCGTCAGGCTCATCTGCACCGCGGCAGGCGAGGCATGCAGGCTGGCGCCGAGTGTCGGCAACGCCGGCAGGTAGCTGTCGATGGCAAACGGGCCGACGGCGGTGATCAACCCCAGCAGCAGGGCGAGGTGGGCGATACTTCGAGACATGGTGGTTCCGGGCGGCGGTAAAAAAGAGGGGCCAGCTTAGTGATCGCCCTCGGCGCATACAAGCCGGTGTTTACAGACTCGCTACATAGTCACCAACGGCAGGGTGTCGTGAATAGGCAATGGATACGGGAGATAGACGTAAAGTATTGATTTAACTCAACTAAATATCCATTTAGTCGAGTTGGATATTTCGCGAATTTAAGGCTGGGCGAGGGCGGTCGTTCGGCGCTCACTAATGCGTTCAACCGCCAGCATATGGTCGGTGCCCCATTGGCAAAGCGGCCCCAATGCCTGGGCCAGCGAGCGTCCGAAGGGAGTCAGGGAGTATTCGACCTTTGGCGGTATCTCCTTGTAGTCGATGCGCGCGATGATCTCATCGCGTTCCAGCTCCTTCAATTGCTGGATCAGCACCTTGTCCGTCACGCCGCCAACGGCGCGCCGCAGTTCGCCATAACGGTGAACTTCATGGGCCAGGTGATACAGGACCAACGGTTTCCATTTCCCGCCAATCACCGCCAGGGCGGCGTCGAGCCCGCAGTTAAAGGTGCTGTTTGACATGTTTTTGCCCTCAGGCTGAGGTACTTACCAAAAGGTGCATACTATTCAAACCAATAGCGCAGATCTACGCTTGGGCCTCAACATTTGAGGGAAACACTCATGAACAGGCTCAACGGGAAAATCGCCATCGTCACCGGTGGCAACAGCGGGATCGGCTTGGCCAGCGCCATACGCTTTGCGGCCGAAGGTGCACAGGTCGTTATCGTGGGACGCCGCCAGGATGAACTGGACAAAGCCTTGGTCCTGATCGGGCATGACGCGATCGCGATCCAGGGCGACATTTCAAACCTTCGTGATCTTGAGCGGGTATTCGCGCAGATCAAGGCTGACAAAGGTCGTGTTGATGTGTTGTTCGCCAATGCGGGCCTTGGGGATCTGGAGCCCATTGGTGCGATCACGGAGGAATCGTTTGATCGCACCTTTGGCGTGAACGTGAAAGGCACGTTGTTCACCGTACAGAACGCGTTGCCATTGATGAGCGCCGGTGGCTCGATTGTGCTGACAGGTTCGACGACGGCCTCGATGGGCACCGCAGCGTTCAGCGTCTACAGCGCGTCGAAAGGCGCACTGCGAAACTTCGCGAGAAGCTGGGCGCTGGATCTGCAAGGCACAGGTATTCGCGTGAACGTGCTATCACCTGGGCCGACAACGACACCGGGTTTGGACAGAGCGCTATCAGGTACCGGCCAGAAGGATGCGATTGTCGATTCGATGGTTACGCGTGTACCGCTGGGTCGTATGGGGCAGCCAGATGAAGTGGCGAATGCGGCATTGTTCCTGGCATCGGATGAGAGCAGCTTCATGACGGGCAGCGAGATGTTCGTGGATGGCGGTTTCGCTCAGGTGTGATCCAGGCTCATCGACCAAATCGAGACAGGCTGGGTTTGGTCGATGAGGAGCGTGGTGCACTGGTTGAAATCTGGCTGGCACTGACCCTGATAACGGATCATATGATTACGCATAATGTATATTATGTTAAATTACGTATGGCGCCCGGGATTTGCTTGAGCAGGAAATGCGCTCGAGTGGCTAACGCACCTTGCCCTTTCAGATCAAACCGACCGGCCATGTACTTGGGGACAGTCAGTGCCAGCGCGACGACAGCCAACACCAGCGGTAAAAGCGAAACCCACAGCACTGTATTCCAGCCATAAGCCGACAGCAGCCCACCCGACGAAAAAGACCCGACCGCCATTACGCCGAACACTCGGATCTGGCCTACTACGTCATTTATCGGCCTGAGTGCGCCAGCCTGCCCAAACTGACGACGTTCCGGGACTGGTTGTTGGCAGAAGCACAGCAGACGGTAAAGCGTGAGATCAGCGCCCACTAGGCTGTACTACTCGCGATTCCTCAACGACGACGCTACCAGCAAATCCCGCGTATAGGCATGCTCCGGCGCGTCGAACAACTGCTCGGTACTCCCCGCCTCCACGACCACGCCATCCTTCACCACGATCAAGTCGTGAGCCAACGCCCTTACCACCGCCAGGTCGTGGCTGATGAACAAGTACGTCAGCCCATGCTCCTCCTGCAACCTGCGCAGCAAGCTCACCACCTGCTTTTGCACAGTGCGGTCGAGGGCTGAGGTGGGTTCGTCGAGCAATATCAAATCCGGCTTGATCACCAGTGCGCGGGCGATCGCGATGCGTTGGCGCTGGCCGCCGGAGAATTCGTGGGGGAAGCGATGACGCGTATCGGGGTCGAGTCCGACGTCGCGCAACACGGCAATCACTTGAGCTTCGCGCGCGCAAGCATTGAGGTCCGTGTGTACGCGCAGGCCTTCTTCGATGATTTGCTGCACGCTCATGCGCGGACTGAGGCTGCCGAACGGGTCTTGAAACACCACCTGTAGTTTGCGCCGCCAGGGACGCAAGGCCTTGCCTTTGAGTGCGTCGAGGGCCTGGCCCTGGAAGCGAATGCTGCCTTGGGCGTCGATCAACCGCAGGATCGCCTGGCCAAGGGTGGATTTGCCCGAGCCGGATTCGCCAACAATGCCCAAGGTTTTGCCACGTTGCAGGCGCAGGTCGATGCCGTCCACCGCCTTGATCGGCAGTTTGCGCCGCAGCAGGCCGCCTTGCGGGAACCAGACCTTGAGGTTGTCCACTTCCAGCAGGTTGTCCGCCGTCTCACGCACCACCGCCCTGCCCTCGGGCTCGGCGTCGAGCAACTGCCGGCTGTAGGCGTGCTGCGGCGCGGCAAACAGTGCCTGGCAGTCGGCCTGTTCGACGATCTGGCCGGCGCGCATCACCGCCACGCGCTGGGCGATGCTGCGCACCACGTTGAGGTCGTGGCTGATCAACAGCAGCGCCATGCCCAGGCGTTGCTGCAGGTCTTTGAGCAGCGCAAGAATGCGTCGCTGCACGGTCACGTCCAGGGCCGTGGTGGGCTCGTCGGCGATCAACAGCAGCGGTTCGCAAGCCAGGGCCATGGCGATCATCACCCGCTGGCGCTGCCCGCCGGAGAGCTGATGCGGGTACGCCGCAAGGCGCTGGCGCGGCTGCTGGATGCCCACCAGTTCGAGCAACTCCAACACGCGCTCACGCGCCGCCGCACCGCCCAGGCCTTTGTGCAGCAGCAGGGTTTCGGACAGCTGCCGTTCCACGCTGTACAGCGGGTTGAGCGAGGTCATCGGCTCCTGAAAGATCATCGCGATGCGATCGCCGCGAATCTGCCTTAAACGCTCCGGCCGCGCGCCGAGCAGCTCTTCGCCCTGGCAGCGAATACTGCCCTGGGTACGCGTGGTGTGGGGCGGCAGCAATTGCAGGATCGAGTGGGCGGTCACCGATTTGCCGGAGCCCGACTCGCCCACCAGCGCCAGGCACTCGCCCGGGTGAATATCCAGGTCGATGCCACGCACCGCTTTGTGCCCGTCGAACGCCACTTTCAGGTTACGAATTTCAATCAACGCGTCAGTCACGGCACAGCTCGCTTATCAGGATCGGGGGTCGAAGGCGTCGCGGCAGGCTTCGCCGATAAACACCAACAGGGACAGGATCAACGCCAACGCAAAAAACGCGGTCAGCGCCAGCCACGGGGCTTGCAGGTTGTTTTTCCCCTGGCCGATCAATTCACCCAGGGACGCACTGCCCGTGGGCATGCCGAAGCCAAGAAAATCCAGGGCGGTGAGGGTCGAAATGGCCCCGGTCAAAATGAACGGCAAGTAGGTCAAGGTGGCAGTCAGCGCGTTGGGCAGAATGTGCCGCAACATCACCTGAACATCGCCCACACCCAGGGCTCGCGCGGCCTTCACGTACTCCAGGTTGCGCCCGCGCAGGAACTCGGCGCGCACCACATCCACCAGGGTCAGCCAGGAAAACAGCGCCATGATCCCCAGCAGCCACCAGAAACCCGGTTCGACAAACCCGGACAAGATGATCAGCAAGTACAGGACCGGTAGCCCCGACCAGATCTCGATCAGGCGCTGCCCCAACAGGTCGACCCAACCGGCGTAATAGCCTTGCAGCGCGCCGGCGGCGACCCCGATCAAAGTGCTCACCACGGTCAGCGCCAAGGCAAATAACAGCGATACCCGGGTGCCGAAAATCACCCGCGCCAATACATCCCGGGCTTGATCATCGGTGCCCAGCCAGTTGCTCGCGCTGGGTGGCGCCGGCGAAGGGGTCGTGAGGTCGTAGTTGACCGTGTCGTAGCTGAACGGAATAGGCGCAAACAGCATCCAGCCGCCCTGCCCTTCAATCAGTTCATGCACGTAAGGGTCACGGTAATCCGGCTGAAACGGCAACGTGCCGCCGAAATCCTGCTCGGTGTAGCGCTCGAAGGCCGGGAAATACAGTGAGCCCTGGTACGCCATCACCAGTGGCTTGTCGTTGGCCAGCAGTTCGGCACCCAGACATACGGCGAACAGCGCCAGGAACATCCACAGCGACCACCAGCCGCGGCGATTGCGCTTGAAGTGCAGCCAGCGGCGACGAGTGATCGGAGTAAAAACCGGCATCAATGCGACCTCGCGGAAAAATCCAGCCGGGGGTCCAGCAGGCGGTAGCACAGGTCGCCCAGCAACTTGATGACCAACCCGACCAGGGTAAAGATAAACAGCGTGCCGAAGACCACGGGATAGTCCCGTGCCACTGCCGCTTCGTAGCTCAGGCGACCGAGGCCGTCGAGGGAGAAAATCACTTCAATCAGCAACGAGCCGCCGAACAACATCGCGGTGAGCGCCTGGGGCAGGCCAACCACGATCAGCAGCATGGCGTTGCGAAACACGTGTTTGTACAGCACCTGTTTTTCGCTGAAACCCTTGGCCCGCGCGGTCACTACGTACTGGCGGCTGATCTCGTCGAGGAAGCTGTTTTTGGTGAGGATGGTCAGTGTGGCAAAGCCGCCAATCACCAGCGCCGATACCGGCAAGACAAGGTGCCAGAAGTAGTCCACGACCTTGCCCGCCCATGACAGGCTGGCAAAGTTCTCCGAGACCAGGCCGCGCACCGGAAACCAGTTCAACAGGCTACCGCCGCCGAATACCACGATCAGCAGCAAGGCGAACAGGAACGCCGGCATGGCGTGGCCGATAATGACCGCCGCACTGCTCCACACATCGAAGCGGCTGCCATGGCGCACGGCCTTGCGGATGCCCAGCGGGATCGACACCAGGTAGCTGATCAGCGTGGCCCAGAAGCCCAGGGACAAAGTCACCGGCAGTTTTTGCAGGATCAGGTCGGTGACCTTGGCGCCGCGAAAGAAGCTATCGCCAAAATCCAGCCGCGCGTAGCTGCTGAGCATCAACCACAGCCGCGCGCCAAGGGGCTTGTCGAAGCCGTATTGGCGCTCGATATCGGCCACCAGCGCGGGGTCCAGGCCACGAGTTGTGCGCGATTCAGCGCTGCCGGTTTCCACCCGTGTGCCGGCCACCGACGCTTGGCTGCCGATGCCTTGCAAGCGCGCGATGGCTTGCTCAACCGGGCCACCCGGGGCGGCTTGCACGATAAAAAAGTTGACCAGCAGGATGCACACCAGCGTTGGTACGATCAGCAATAAACGGCGCGCGCTATAGGCCAGCATGTTGGGAAGCCTCAGTCAGTTGACGCATCTGTGCGGTGGTCAGCGGTGTCGGGCTCACTTCCCACCAGGTGTCGATGCCCACGTCATTGAGCGGCGCTGTGCGGGGCCGACCAAAACGGTTCCACCACAGCGAGGACGAGCCCGGCGGGTAATAGTTGGGAATCCAGTAGAAGCCCCACTGCAACACGCGGTCGAGGGCATGGGCGTAGCGCACCATGGTCGGGCGGTCGTTGGCGCGGACAAGGCCATCGATCAAGGCGTCCACCGCCGGGTTGCGCAGTGCCATGTAATTGTTGGAGCCAGGGTCATCGGCACTCTCGGAACCGAAGTAGTTGGTCAGCTCGCGGCCCGGCGATGGGCTGACCGGGTAGCCGTTGACGATCATGTCGTAGTCCCGTGCGCGCACGCGGTTGGCGTATTGGGCCGAGTCGATCATGCGGATCGTGAAGCCGATGCCGATCTGCGCCAGGTTGCGTTTGTAGGGCAGCAGCAAACGCTCGAAGCCTTTCTGGGCATTCAGGAAGGTGAACTGCAATGGCGTGCCCTCGGCGTTAACCAACTGGTCGCCGCGCGGGGTCCAGCCCGCCTCGGCCAGTAACTTCAGCGCTTGCGCCTGCTGCGGCCGAATGCGCCCGCTGCCATCGGTGCGCGGCGGCTGGTAGACCTGGGTGAACACCTCCTCCGGCACTTGCCCGCGCCAGGGTTCCAGAATGGCCAGTTCCTGGGCATCCGGCAGCTGGGTGGCCGCCAATGCGCTGCGGGAAAAGAAGCTGCGCTGGCGCAGGTACAGACTGTGCATCATCTGCCGGTTGCTCCAGTCGAAATCCCACAACAGGCTCAGCGCCTCGCGCACGCGGCGGTCCTGGAACTGCGGTTTTTGCAGGTTGAACACAAAACCCTGGGTGCCCTGCACGGCATTCGGTGCCAGTTGTTCACGTTGCAGACGACCGTCACGCAAGGCCTCGCCGTCGTAGCCCACCGAATAACTGGTGGCGGAAAATTCGCGATTGAAGTCGTAACCCTGGGCTTGCAGGATCTGGCGCGACACGTCGCCGTCGGCAAAAAACTCAAGCCGCAGGGTGTCGAAGTTGTACTGCCCCTGCGTCACCGGCAGGTCTCGCCCCCACCAGTCCTTGACCCGTTCGAAGGTGACACTGCGGCCGTTGTCCACGCTGCTGATACGGTACGGGCCGCTGCCCACCGGCGGTTCAAAGCCGCCGCCGTTGGCGAAATTGCGCCCCTGCCACCAATGTTCCGGCAGCACCGGCAGTGAAGCGAGGTCCAGGGGCAAGGTGCGATTGTCGGCGCTTTTGAAGGTGAACCGCACTTGGGTCGGCGATTCCACCAGCACCTTGTCCACATCGGCAAAGCTTTGGCGATACGCCAGGCTGCCTTCGGTGGTGAACAGCTTGAAGGTGTAGGCCACGTCCTGCGCGGTGATGGGCGTGCCATCGGCAAACCGCGCCTTGGGATTGAGGTAGAAACGCAGCCATGAATGGTCATCTGCCAGCTCCATGCCTTGCGCGACCAACCCGTACACGGTGTACGGCTCATCCTGCGAACGGTACGCCAACGGGCTGTAGAGCCAACCCTGGATCTGGGTGATGCCGGTGCCTTTGTCGACATACGGGATCAGGTGATCAAACGCCCCGCCTTCCATAGACGAGCGACGAAAACTGCCGCCCTTGGGCGCGTTCGGGTTGACGTAATCCAGGTGTTTGAAGTTGGCCGGGTACTTGGGCGCTTCGCCGTATACCGTCAAAGCGTGCGTCGGTTGAGCCAGCAGTGACGGCGCCCAAAGGCCCGTCAGCAGTGCCCACACCATGAAGCGAAACAGGCTCACAAACTCAACTCCTTTTCCAAAAACACTGAAGGCTCACTTATGCAGGGTTGTGCGTCGACGCCAGGGTTTTTATAGAGCACCGGTTAGACCGTTAGCGCATGTGCTTATGCGCTACTTGCCGAAGTGGTAACTCACGTCCAGCCAGACCTGGCGGCCATAGGGGTCGTAGTTGCCGCTGGGGTAATACGGCCAGCCGGCGGAGTCATCGTGCTTGACCTGATTGAGCAGGTTGTTGACGGTCAGGCCGACACTCGCCTGCTCGTTCACCTGGTAACGGGCGCTGGCGTTGAAGGTGGTCCACGGCGACAGGCGCCCATCGCCGGCGCCATTGGTCACGCTGCCGTAGCGAATGCCGGTCAGCGTGGTGGTGAGGTGCTGGTAGTCCCAGGTCAGGCTCGCGTTGACCTTGCTGCGCCAGTCGTGGTTGTCGGTGCTGGAGCGCAGGTTCTGGGTTTGCGCATCGTCCGATTCCTTGAGGTAGTGGGACAGCACCAGGCTGTAGCCAATCGCCGAACTGAACGCGCCGTACTGGCCTGCGCCCCAGCGAATATTACTCTTGAGGTCCAGGCCGCTGACCCGCTCGCTGGCGGCGTTGATCGCATTGACCTGCACCCGTTGCAGCACGTTCGGGTCCACTGCCGCCGTGCTGGCGTTGCGCTGGATGCGTGCCAGGACGTCGGCGCAAGTGGTCGCATCAAGCTGGCCGTTGCGGCACTGGTTTTCCTGTTGCAGCAAGCGGTTGATGTCGACGGTGGTCAACAGGTCCTTGATTTCGACGCGCCAGAAGTCGGCGGAGAAATCAAACTGATGCGAGGGCGACCAGACAAAGCCATACGTCCAGGACTTGCCACGCTCGGAGGCGAGGTCCGAATTACCGGTCTGGGTGTAATCCACGCGGCCTCGGTCACACGCCCCTTCTACGCCCTTGCTGCAACCGTAATAGTCGATCTGGTCAGGCGTGTAGCCATTGGTCGCGGCCTGGTAGAGGTAGTTGAGGTCGGGTGCGCGAAAGCTGGTGCCGTAGCTGCCACGAAACAGCAGGCTGGTCACCGGGCGCCATTCCAGGCCCAGGTTGTAGGTTTTTTGTTGCTCGGTGCGGCCACTGAATTTGTATTGGTCCCAGCGCCCGGCCGCCGAGGCGAGCAAGGTGTCGGTGACGGGAATGCTCAGCTCGCCACCCGCGGCATAGCGGTCACGCGAACCGCCTGAATTGGAGGCCGGCGTGGTGTTGTAAAACGTGCCGTCATTGAGTTGGTCGTCGACATCGACGCTGTAGGATTGCCGCCCCACTTCGGTCACACCGGCAAAGCCCACCGGCCCGGCGGGCAGCTCGAACAGGTCGCCGTTAATGTTGGCGCTGAAGGTTTGGGAAACCGATTTACTCTTCTGCACCAGGTTGCCGCGAAACTGATCCCACTGCTCCGGGGTCAGCGGCTGGTCCAGCCGCGAAGGGTCTGGCGCGAAGACCGGGTGCCCGTCCTGCGTGCCCAGTTGCGGCCCGAGGTAGTAATCGCGGATGCCGCTCAAAGGCGTGTAGCGGGTGGTGCGGTCGCTGGTGTACTCGGAGCGGTTCGCCGCAATCTGATAACCCCAATCACTGTTGGTGAACTTGTCTTCCAGGCCCAGGGTGCCGGTCCAGGACACTTCGCGCCATTTGCTGTTGTTGCTGGTCTTGCCACCGATTTCCTCGCTGGAAAAGTTGCGTGACCAGCGCTCCAGGTTGCCGGTGTTGCGGTTGATAAAGTCCGGCGAGGTGAAGCTTGGGCCGCGCGTGTTGTTCTGCGTGTGATCAAAGCCAAACATCAAGTCTGCGAACACTTTGCCGGTGTCGCTGAAGTGCCAGGTGCCGCGCGTGTAGCCGTCATAGTTTTCCTTTTGCGCCTGCAAGGTCCAGTAGTCGTTGTAGTACTGGTTGGTGGTGCAGCGGGTGCTGCTGCCACCGAGCTTGCCGTTGTAGATACCGCCGTAGGCACCGCAGCCGGGGCCGAGGTAGGCGCCGCTGTCGAGGTTACGGCGGTAGCCCACATCCTTGGCCGGGCCGTCGCTCATAAAGCCGCGCTGGTTGGCCCAGATCGGTTGGCGCTGGGTCAGCTCCAGGCCGAATACCCCGTCAAAATCGCCCCAGGTGTCGCCGCCGCTGATCTGCAGGCGCTGGTTGTCGCCGCCGCCACGCTCGGCGGCGCCACCACGCAGATTGACGTCCACGCCGCTGATTTTGTCTTTGAGGATGATGTTCACCACCCCGGCAATCGCGTCGGAGCCATACACCGCCGAGGCGCCGCTGCTGAGGATCTCGATACGCTCGATCATCACCGCCGGGATGTTCGCAAGGTTGGTGAAGTTGACCGCGCCGTCGTACGCCGTGGGGTAGTCGGCCACGCGCCTGCCGTTGATCAGCACCAGTGTGTGGTTCGGCCCCAGCCCTCGCAGGTTGAGGGCACTGGCGGCCGGTTGGAAGGTGTTGCCGTAGTCTTCGCCCTGGGTCATGCCGGTGTTCTGGGTTTGCGAAGCGATGGCGTCGTAGACGTTTTTGTAGCCCCTGCGGGTGACTTCGTCAGCGGTGATGACCGTGACCGGCGACGGCCCTTCAACCTGGGCACGGGCAATGCGTGACCCCGTGACCACGACCTTTTCCAACGCTACATCGCCCGGGACTTTCGCCGCCGTGGGCGCCGCCTTGACCGCCGCTGCAGGTGGCTTGGCCGCCCGGCGCAGGGTCCAACCGCCGTCGCCACTGGGCACGGCGTCAAGGGCTGCACCGCGCAGTGCCTGTCGCAGCGCTTGCTCGGTGGTGAAGGTGCCCCGCACCGGCGCGCTGGTCAGGCCTTGCACAAGGTCTTGCTGGAAGGAAATGATCTGCCCGCTGCTGCGTGACAGGGTCAACAGCGCTTGGTCGAGGGGGCCGCTGGCGATATCAAAATCAAAAGTCTGGGTGGTCGATATCGCAGACAGCGGCTGTGCCAGCACCGCCGTGCCATGTCCCGCCAAAGTCAGGCCAATCGTCAGAGACAGTGCCGCCAGAGATGCGCGACTGAGAGGTTTGAGTTGCATGGTTGAGGTTCCCATCATTGATATGCCGTTGATGGGTTGAACAACAGATCGGGGGTTTTTATAGGCGGCCGTTAGGCTAAAAAAGCATGGGTTTATAACGCCTCGAAACAACACTCCCAGGCAGATACACCCTGGCCTGTATTGGGTTGTGCAACAGTGGCGGGGGTTTTATAGGGCTGGGGAAATTATTTTTATCGGCGCTCGATACTGACCCAATAAGGGCTGTGATAATCGATCTGCACCGGCAAGGATTTGGCCAGTAATTGCAGGGCGCCCTGGCTGTCGTCCAGCGGGAAAATCCCGCTCAGCCTCAGGCTCGCCGCCTCGGGGCTGACGCGGATGATGCCGCGCCGGTAGTCACGCAGGGCTTGCACCACTTCACCCAATGAGCGGTCACGCACTTCCAGCAAGCCTTGGGTCCACGAGGCCTCGCCGCCGCTGGCGGTTTCCAGGTCGAGGATGCCGTGGGCATTGAACGTGGCTTTCTGGCCGGCACTGATCACCTGCACAGCGCCGTCGCGCGTGGTGATTTCCACTTGGGAATGCAGCATCGTGATTTGGGTTCGATCCTCGCCCTGCTGTACCAGAAACCGCGTACCCAAGGCGCGCATGCGGCCGTGTTCGGTCTCGACGATAAACGGTCTGAGACTGTCCTTGAAAACGTCCACCAGCAACTTGCCGTCGAGCAACTGCAACAGCCGTTGCCGAGCATCGAAATGCGTCAGCACCTTGCTGCGCGCATCCAGGGTCAATGCACTGCCATCCTCCAGCGTGAGGTTCAGGCGCTCGCCCGTACCGGTGCGCAAAGCGCCCAACGGCAACCAGCTGTCGGACAGCCGCGTGATCAGACTTCCAAACGACACAACGCCAACCAGCGCCAGGGTATTGCGCAAAAAGCGCCGGCGGCCCGACGGTGCGTTGAGGGTGTGCAACAGGCTGTCGCGGGGCATGCGGCGCAGTTCGTCATTGTTCAGCACGGCCGGAACGCCGCCCATCATGTTGAAGATTTCGGCACGCCGTGGGTCGCCCTCACTCCAGCGCCGGAACGCCTGGTGCTCCTGAGCACTGGCGTGCCCGGATTGCAGCAACGCCATCCACTGCGCCGCCTCGTTGATGATCGCCTCATCAGGCGCGCTGTGGCTCATGGCTGTGTCATCGCCAGGTAGCAGCGCTTGAACGCATCGGCCATGTATTGCTGAACCCGGCTGACCGAGACCTGCAGGCGCTCGGCAATCTGCGCATAGGTCAAACCGTCCAGCTGGTGATACAAAAACGCCGCCTTGGCCTTGGCCGACAAACCGTCGAGCAATCGGTCGACTTCCAGTAGCGTCTCGATCAACAGCAAACGCTCCTCGGGCGACGGGTGCACCATCATCGGCGCCTGGACCAATGCTTCCAGGTAGGCACGTTCCAGGTCCTGGCGACGCCAGCCCTCATACATCAGGCGCCGCGCGATGGTGGTCAGCAACGCCCGCGGCTCGCGGATTTGCGAAGGGTCGGGCAATGCCAGTACCCGCAGGAAGGTCTCCGATGCAATGTCCTGAGCCCCATGGGCGCAACCCATCGCCCGGCTTACCCGCGTGCAAAGCCAACTGTAGTCACTTTTGAACATCTGCCCAATCAGACCGAAATGTGGGTTCTGATTCACACCCATTGCATGCTCCATGCGAATAAAGGCCATTCAGCCTGGCGGTTGATGAGCAATGGAAAGCCATCGCTGGAGGCGGACTTTGCATGAGGGGAGCATAGGTTAGGAAAGAATAAAAAATAACAGCAGTCTGTCAAATTGGCATATGCAGAAAAATCAGATACGGGGCAGCGCCCTGGCTGTCAGGTCAGTGCGAAGACACATAGACAGAAGGCTGCGCCGGCGCTGGCAGCGAATAGGTTGCTTTCATCCATTCGACTTCAGCATGGGGTGTGCGGCCGAAGTAGCGCTTGAACTCTCGGCTGAACTGCGATGCGCTTTCATAGCCCACGTTAAAAGCCGCAGATGAGGCCGACATGTCGTCGCGGAGCATCAACAACCTTGCCTGGTGCAGACGAGTCGATTTCAGGTACTGCATGGGTGAGGAGTCGGTGACTGTTCGAAAGTGCAGATGAAAGCTGGGTACGCTCATACTCGCCTCCTGGGCCAGGCACTCGACGTCCAGCCGCTCCTGGTAACAGCTGTGTATCTTGCGAATGGCGCGGGTCACCTTTGCGAAATGGCCTTGCTTGCCAAGGGCCGCCCGCATGGACCCTCCTTGTTCACCTGCGATGATCCGGTAGTAAATCTCGCGCACCAGCGAGGGGCCGAGGATCGGGCCGTCGACCGGATGGCTCATCGCTTCGAGAAAGCGCAGTGTGGACTCGCGCAACATCTCGTCCATCGGCGAGGAATACATGCCTTTGGGACGTTCGTGGGTCGGACCGGATTTTTCGTCAATTTCCAGGATCAGTTCGCCAGCGAGTTTGAAATCCAGGCGCATGTATACCGCCAGCATCGGTTCCTCTTCGCTGGCGTCGGTTTCCATGGTGAAAGGCACTGGCACAGACACCACCAGGTAGTGCTGGGCGTCGTAAAGGTAGACCTCATCGCCCAGATAGCCGAGCTTGCGCCCCTGGCACAGGATGACGATGCCAGGCTCGTAGAGCACTGGCGTGCGGGTCAGCGGGCGATTGGAGCGCAGAAAGCGTATGTCTTCCAGTGCGCTCAGGTTGTAGCCCTCCAGGGGGGCCAACTGCTCCATCAGTTGGACCATGCGCCGGGTTCGCGCTGCAAAATGATTCATAGGCCCCTCTTGCGGTTTCACGAAGCGTGACCATCCGTAGAGCGTGTCAGTGCTTCCCATTGGTCGATGTCACGCAGGGATTGCGTCAGCTTTTCGCGCACAAAGCCTATGGCATCGCTGCCGAGCAGCAGGTGGGCCGGTGGGTTGTCGCTGGCGATCAACTGCAGCATGGCTTGCGCGGCTTTTTGCGGGTCCCCCAGTTGGTGGCCGCTTTTCGCTTCGCGCGCCTGGCGTACCGGATCAAAGCTGGCATCGTAGTCGGCGATGCTGCGGGGCGTACGCTGCATCGAGCGGCCGGCCCAATCGGTGCGAAATGAGCCTGGCGCCACGGCGGTGACAAAAATGTTGAATGGCTTGAGTTCTTTGCTCAGGGTGTCGGAGATGCCTTCCAGCGCGAACTTACTGGCGCAGTAGTAGGCGATACCCGGCATCGTGATGGTGCCGCCCATGGACGTGATGTTGATGATGTGCCCGCTGCGGCGCTGGCGGAAGTACGGCACGAACGCCTTGGTCACGGCAACGGCGCCGAACACGTTGACGTCGAACTGACGACGCATTTCTTCCAGCGGCGACTCTTCGAAAATGCCCTCATGGCCGTAACCTGCGTTGTTCACCAGGACATCCACCGGGCCGTAGCGGGTCTCGATCTCGGCAACGACGCTGTCGATCCGCTCAAAGTCGGTGACATCCAGGATCACGCCATGAGCACGCTCCGCTGATAATGCCTCGAACGTTTGCAGCGCGGCTTCGTTGCGAACGGTACCAATGACACGGTGGCCTGCAGCCAGTGCCTCGGTCGCGAGGGCCTTGCCAAAGCCGCTGCTGATGCCGGTGATGAACAGGGTTTTGCGAGTGCTCATGGAGATTCCTCTCGGTTACTGAGTGCTAATGGTAGCCAAGCCACCGCTGGCGACCTATGCCGGATCATCTATGAGGCTTGCCTATTCCTATTCGCTTCTGCTCATACGCTCAATTGTCCCGATGTGGCTCGATTGACGCAGGCTGATGCGTGGTCCGGCCCGCCCCAGTGGGTGTCACTGAGGCGGTCGGCACCACTCCACGTTACGTCAGCCAGACATCGACCTGCCGCTCCGCGCCCTCTATAAACACCAAGGCCTCGACCTGCCCCGCCTCTATCAGGTCTTGGCTGACGCCTTTTATCAGTTCAAGCTGCGCGGCGCTGTCGACCAACTCAACACGTGCTACCGGAGCCTTCATGGACTGGCTGGCATCAGACTTTGCTTTGCGAATCGCAGACAGCACGCTGCTCAGGCTCATCAATAACTGTTCAACAGCCGCGTCAGGGCAAGCGCCCCCTTGCGGCCAGGGCGCCTTGTGCACTGAGCCGCAATTCCAGGATTGCCAGACCTCCTCACACACAAAGGGCAGAAATGGCGCAAACAGTCGCTGCTGCACGCTCAGCGCATGTGCCAATGCATTACGCGCCGAGTAGCCGTCGGGTCGATAGGCACGACGCTTGACCAATTCGACGTAGTCATCGCAAAACCACCAGAAGAATCCTTCGATACGCGACAACGCCCCGCTGTAGTCATAGGCCTCCAGCGCGACGGTAGCGTCCTGGACTACGCCACCCAAGCGTTCAAGCATGGCTTGATCCAGCGGTTGGTCGATATCCCCGGTGTCATCCTTCGCAAAGCCTTGAACCAACCTCGAAAGATTGAACAGCTTGACGGCCAGGCGGCGGCCGATTTTCATCTGCTGCTCTTCAAAGGCTGTGTCACTGCCGAGCCGCGCCGAGGCAGCCCAATAGCGCACGCCGTCACTTCCATACTGGTCGAGCAAGGCTTGAGGGGTGACCACATTCCCCTTGGACTTGGACATTTTCTTGCGATCAGGATCAAGGATCCACCCGGAAAGCGCGACGTTGCGCCATGGCGCGCAACCGTGTTCAAAATGGCTGCGTACCAGTGTCGAGAACAGCCAGGTTCGGATTATGTCGTGACCTTGGGGCCTGAGGTCCATCGGGTATATTTTGGCAAACAACCCATCGTCCTCTCCCCAGCCGCCGACAATCTGAGGCGTCAGGGAACTGGTGGCCCAGGTGTCCATGATGTCTTGTTCGCCGATAAACCCGTTGGGTTGACCACGTTGTTCGGGTCGATACCCAGGCGGTGTATCCAGGCCCGGATCAACAGGCAGGCTTGCCTCACTGGCGATAATCGGAGCGCCATGCTCGGCTTCGCCTTGCGCGTCCAGGCGATACCAGAACGGAATCGGCACGCCGAACGTACGTTGACGACTGATTAGCCAGTCTCCATTCAAGCCCCCTACCCAATGCTCGTAACGCCTGAGCATGTGCGGCGGATGCCAGTTCAACGCCTGGCCAGCGTCGAGCAACACGTCCCTCAGGTTCGCGTCGCGTCCGCCATTGCGCAAGTACCATTGCCGCGTCGCGAGAATTTCCAAAGGCCGGTCGCCTTTCTCGAAGAACTTTACCGCGTGGTTAATCGGTCGTGGTTCATCTCGCATGGCGCCGCAGTCACGCAACATCGAAACGAGCTGCGTACGAACCTGGGACAGGGTACGGCCGGCCAGGCCTGCGTAGGCCTGTTGGCTGCGCGGAGTCGTCAACCAGGAGGGCGTCTCAAGTAACAGGCGCCCGTCCTTTCCCAGGACTGACCGTGTGGGCAGCTGTAACTCCCGCCACCAAATCACATCGGTTAGATCGCCAAAGGTGCAGACCATCGCCAACCCGGTGCCCTTGCCGGGGTCACCCAAAGGGTGGGCCAGCAGCGGAACGTCCAGGTCAAAAATCGGCGCACGCACGGTCTGCCCGAACCTCGCCTGATAACGAGCGTCGTCCGGGTGAGCCACCAGCGCCACGCATGCCATCAGCAACTCAGGTCGAGTCGTAGCAATCTTCAGTTCGGCACCATCAGCCGCGTCGAAGCCGAGTTCGTGATACGCACCCGCAACCTCGCGCTCCTCAAGCTCTGCCTGGGCTACGGCCGTCTGGAACGTCACATCCCAGAGGCACGGAGCCTCCTGGCTATACAGTTCGCCACGCTGGTAGTTACGCAGTAACGCGCGCTGACTGGCTCGTTGGGAGCGTTCATCAATGGTGGCGTATGAAAGACTCCAATCAACGGACAAGCCCAGTTGCACGAACAGTGCACGGAACGCTTGCTCATCGATGGCCGTCAGCTCATGGCACAACTCGATAAAGTTGCGCCGACTGATGACGGCAAAGTCAGCCCGTTTTAATGGAATTGACTCGGAGGGTTTGAAGCCAGGCTGGTAAGCGGCCAACGAGTCGCAACGTACGCCGTAGAAATTCTCGACCCTGCGTTCGGTCGGCAAGCCATTGTCGTCCCAACCCAGGGGGTAGAACACAGCCTTGCCGCGCATCCGCTGGAACCGGGCGATGATATCGGTGTGGGTGTAGCTGAAGACATGGCCAACATGCAACGAACCTGAGGCTGTCGGTGGCGGCGTGTCGATGGAGAATACAGCGTCGCGTTGGGCGCTGTGGTCAAAGGCATACGTGCCTTCGAGCTGCCAATGCTGAGACCAGCGTGTTTCGAGGTTTTCAAGCGAGGGGGTGACGGTTTGATCGTTTAGAACTTCATCACGTTTAACGGTGACATAGCTTCCTCCTGTCAACATCATGGGGCGCAACAACGGTTGTGCGCCGAAGCAAACTTTATATTCAATCGCCTGCGGAAAGTAAAGCCCTTGAACCAGGCCATTTTTTCCACAAAATAGCGTAAAAACAGTCCGGAAGATTTCTCACATTCAACAGGTACCCTATGCACACCCCCGTCACAATCATCGGTGCTGGCCTGGGCGGTCTCATCCTGGCCCGCGTGCTGTACGTCCACGGTATTGCCGCCACCGTCTATGAAGCAGAGCCGTCGGCAACCGCACGCGCCCAAGGCGGGATGCTCGATATCCACGACTACAACGGCCAACTGGCCTTGCAGGCAGCGGGCCTGACGGACGAGTTCCGCGCGCTTATCCTGAAAGGTCGCGAGGCGACTCGGGTGCTTGATTGGCAGGGTGCCACTCTGTTGGATCAACCCGACGACGGCACAGGCGGCCGTCCCGAGGTCATGCGTGGCGAACTGCGCAAGATGCTCCTCGATTCACTGCCCGCCGGTACTGTGCGTTGGGGCCACAAGGTCAAGAGCGTGCGCGCCCTCGGCGAGGGTCGCCACGAAGTGAGCTTCGCCGACGGTACTTGCGTTGCTACCCACCTGCTGGTTGGCGCGGACGGAGCCTGGTCAAAGGTCCGGCCGCTGCTCAGCGACGCAGCCCCCGAGTACATGGGCCGCTCGTTGATCGAAACCTACCTGTATGACAGCGACGCCCGGCACCCGGCCACCTCCAGGGCGGTAGGTGGCGGTGCGATGTTCGCACTTCAACCGGGAAAAGGGATCCAGGCGCACCGTGAGACGGGCGCCACGCTGCACACCTACGTAGTGCTCACCGAATCCCAAAGCTGGTTTGCCGCCATCGATTTCACCGACACGGCAACGGCGGCGGCACGGATCGCGCAGGAGTTCGCAGGCTGGTCCCCTGCCCTCACGGCATTGATCACCGACAGCGACACCGAACTGGTCTGGCGCCCGCTCTTTATGCTGCCGGTTGAGCACCGCTGGGAGCGGGTGCCGGGCGTAACGCTGATCGGTGATGCCGCACACCTTGCGGCCCCGAATGGCGAAGGCGCGAACCTGGCCATGTACGATGGTGCCGAACTCGGCAAGGCCATCGCCTCATACCCTGATGACGTCGAAGCCGCCCTGGGCGAATACGAACAGGCCATGTTCCCGCGCAGCGCGCAAATGGCTGCCGAGGGGAATGAACTGCACGAGTTGCTGTTTGGTGACGATGCACCCTATAGCCTGGTCAGCATGTTCAACGGGGTTGCGTCGCAGCGGTGAAGCAACCGGCGGGCCACAGGCATTGATTCTTGGGGCGATCACGCTCGTCTTCATACCTGATCAACACCGCCAGGCTGTATGACCCAGCATATCCACCCTATCCTTCAGGTTTGCTTATAACAGTAAGAACGCCAAGCCTGGAGGTCGGTGCATCAGTTGAAAGCCGCACTAGCTCGATAATATAAAACGTTTCAAAGACCGGATGTTATTTTCAGAGCACTCCTAAATACGGCGAAAAACTTAGTCGGTAGGCTCGGCAGCGACTCATTATTGAATCAACGCTGAGAGGCAGACAGCCGTGATAAATAAACATTTGCGAATATTGGTTCTAGATAGCATTCACGCGCAATCTATGCAGCTGGAAAAGATGCTAAATACAATGGGGTACTTCTGTATTGCCACAAGTTCTTCAGTCGATGAGTGCGTCAAGTTGAGTTTTGCCGGGTTAAAAAGATTTGATTTACTGTTGGCCGCTGAACCCTTGTTAAGACAGCGCCAGCTGGCAGCGTCCGAACAGTTTGAAATCAGTAACCTTTTCGCCTATAGCTGCCCTTCAAATGGTCCCGCGGCGCGGTGCTCGGTAAGAGGAGCGATTTGTTACAAATACGGCCTGCCGGAGTACACGGTGCTTGAGCAGTTTATGGCCCGTTTGGTGCCTGCCCCCGAAGACTTTCGTCGCACCACGCATGACTGGCGACTCGCCTGCAGCGATGAATATTGAATTGTTCGACACCTCGTTCGAACCTCATTCAAATTCTACGATGCTTCCTGTGCAGCGCTGGTAACCGTGTTGCGAGTACCGCAGCAATCAACGCGCTGCCTGACATTAAAAGTAACCCCGCCAACGCGTAGCCCATTGCAGCCTCTGCTATCTGGCACAAGCCATTGGAAAAAACGTTAGGTGTGATCAGGCAGCAGAAAAAGAATCCCATGACAGGGGCTCGCTGGGCAATAACAACGGAATCAATCATCTCTGACAGCAACGAAACCGTCGCGATACCTCCCAGGAAGACCCCCAGCAGAATTGAAAGCATGACGTGGACGAATGCGTACTGCCAACTAATGGTAAAGATGAAGAACGACAGCATGCCCGTCAGCGCAAACGAGGTGATCAGTACTCGGCGCGCGCCATATCTTCTAAATACTGATGCGCCATAGAAGGCGAACAGATTTCCAAAAGCGTACGCGCTGACTGCCAACTGCCCGAATTGCCAGGTAAAGCCACTCTCTTCACGGATGTGGTAAAGGTAGTTATCGCGAAAGCTGGAAATGCATAGGCTTAACAACACGGTCATCACTCCCAGTAACATAATGCGACCAGACCATATTGAGCTGCCCGGTGGTTGTTGTACTTGGTAGCTGTCCAGTCGCAGGTGCCCGGCTGCCTCACTGAACCAGGGTTTTGCAAACACAAATATCGCTATCGCAATCGGCAGGCCAGCCAAACCGAACGCGACCAGGGTCTCATGCCAGTCCGTTGCTTCGCCGATAATAGTTCCCAAATTCACAGCAATTAAAGCGCCTGCCCCCATGGAAAAAAACACCGCCGCGACCACATTGGATCGGTGACGCGGGAAGTAATTGATGCCAATTGTCAGAATGGCCAGGATATGAAACGCGATCCCCACTCCCACAATTAACCGCGTAGCGAACATGCCTTGGAATCCCACGGCATACGCAGTCCACACCGTTGCCAATGAGGCTATCAACAGCCCCGCTACCGCTAATCCCTTACGGTTGACGACTCGTAACAGGTAACCAGCGCCGAAACTCGCTGCCCCCAAGCCGAACTGGATGGCTTCCGATGCCATTTGTACTTGGCGCTGTGTCAGCCCGAGGTCGTGGCGAATACCGCTGGCCAGCACCCAAAAAATACGCCGGTCCACCGACACCAACAGGCACGACAGGCCGAGTAGCGCGAACATCCAAAGTGCCGCCGAGTGTTTATCTTTCATAGTCGGATGCCGAGAGTTCCTGATCAAGTTGACGCCACTGCTGCATGATCTCTCGCAAGTGCGCACGGCAATGTGATTCGTCCATCGGTGATTTGGTGCGCAGCAGGCTTTCAAACTTTTGTAAGGCCAATGCGATGTCGATCCACCCCATTGAAAGTGCTGCACCGTGCAGGCGATGGGCTCTGTGCAAGGCAAGTTCCGAGTTACGTTGGATCACCGCTTCCAGCAAGTGAAGTAAGTCTTCGAGCATCAACACTCGGATCTGGTTGAGACCAAGGCTGACCAGGCTGTCTGGCTCAGGCTGCTTTTGCACAACGCAAACGTCACACCACGACTCAATAGTCGACTTCAACTTGGCCAACTGAATGGGCTTGCTGAGCACGCCATCCATATCTACCTCAAAGCAGCGCTCGAGATGGTCATGCCCGGTGGACGCAGAGATCGCAATGATCGGGCAACGCGCACGTTCCTGGCTAACCTCAAGGGCCCGCAGTTCAGTGGCCACGGTGTAGCCATCCTTGTCGGGCAAGTCGCAATCCAGCAATACCAGGTCAAACACCTGCTCTTTAAATTGCAAAACGGCCTGGGCCGCATTGGGTGCGAGTGCCGCGTCGAATCCAAACTGATGGAGCTGTGCCAGCAACACTTCCTGGTTGGCACGGGCATCCTCCACCAACAGTATGCGCAGAATTGCAGGCGAACCGTGGCCCGCCTCCGGCTCGTTAACCTCTGCTGAAGTGAAGAGCGCCGGGGTGAGTTGTACGCCTGCGGCATGCTCGTTAATCTGCGCTGTCGCTGATTGCGAGAGTATGGAAAGCGCCATGATCGTGCCCTCCCCCAGCTTGCTGGTGAGCGACAGGGTGCCCCCCATCAGCTCAACCAGTTCGCGGCATATCACCAGGCCAAGTCCGGTGCCTCCGGACCGTTTGTACGAATGTTTCGCCTGTGAATACGGCGTGAACAGGCGTTCCTGGAGGTGTGCAGAAATACCGATACCCGTATCCACTACCACAATATCGAGCTTCTTCAGCTCAGAGACGTCGGTAGCGCTTACCACCACCTTGACCTGCACCGAACCGTATTCAGTGAACTTAATCGCATTCGAAATCAGGTTATGCAATATCTGCGTTACCCGCCCCTCGTCCAGCATCAGGTACCCAATCGTCTCGGGCGCTTCCAGGGTGAGATCGATACCCTTGGTCTGGGCACGGAGCCCGTAGAGCGCAACCGCCTCTCTCGCCAGCGCGGCAGGATCTACAGCCTCCAGTTCCAGGAGCATTTGCTCGGCGTCGAGCCGTGACAAATCCAGCACATCATCGAGGAGCGTCAGCAGTGTATTGGCGCCGCTGCTGGCCAATGAGGAGAGATGACGCTGTTCGTGATTCAGGCGTGTCAGGGACAGCAGTTCCACGGCCGCCAGGACCGCGTTCATAGGCGATCGGATTTCGTGGCTCATTACCGCCAGGAACTTTGCCTTCTCACGCTCACTGCGCACTGCCCGACGACGTTGCCGGTGGGTTTGATGCACCAGGCCCAGTAATATCGCCAGCATCAAGCCTGCGAGGATTACTTCGTGCAAATAGTCTTCAAGGATTGACTTAGAGCTCGTCGTTGCACCATATCCCGAGGCGAGCAGCCAATGCTGGTGCATATGGTAGGCGCTCTCTGACGATATCGATCCCAACGTCTTTTGCAGTATTGAAAGCAGCATCGTCTGGTCATCACGTACCGCCATGCGGATCTCGGAATTCATCGAAGCAATCACTCCGGACAGCTGCAGCACACCCTCGAACCTCGAGTCGAAGTACGGAATCAGGTAAGTCTCGGTACCGAGTACTGCGTCAGCGTCCCCCTCTTTAACCAACCTTAAGGCTTCCAGCGCTGAATTGCTTTTTATGATGCTGACGTTCTTGAGGGTACCCTCAAGAATGGACTCAAACGGCCCCTTGGCTGCGATCGCTACTCGCTTGCCTTCCAGTTGGGCCAGGTCAAATATCAACGGTGTTTTAGCCCGTGAGATCACGACGGCAGGACTGGAGTGGTACGGATCAGTCATTGCGAGGCCAGGAATCTGCAATGTCGGGCCGATGCTCCGCATTGTGGAGATCAGGTCCACTTTGCCCTGTTGCAAAAGAGTGATTCGCGTACTGCCACCCTCTGTCAGTACATAACTGAACGTAATGCCCAGCTTGTTTGAGATCGCATTGAGGTATTCGGCCGACAGTCCCGAGAGCTTGGCGTCCTGCATGTACTCCAGCGCACCAAAACCTTCCAGGACTGCAACGCGCAGCGTCGGATGCTGGGCAATCCAGGCACGTTCGGCATCGGTCAGTTGGAGTGTTGTGTCCGACTCATCTGCCTGTGCGCCTGTGCCAGACAAGGTAAAGGCCAGTACAAACATTGCGAGCCAAACACGCTTCATGGCGAGCCAAGGGTTTCTTTGAGCTTGAACAGGCCGTTATTTGAAGTCACACCCAGCTTGCGAAATGCAGCGGTCTTCTGGGTGCTGATCGTCTTGATACTGCGGTTGAATTTTTCCGCAATTTCCGAGACCGTCATCCCCGCCAGGTAACAGCGAATAACCTCCTGCTCCCGCGCAGACAGCGAGGCCGCTTGTAACGCATCAAACGACTCATCGGTGGGTTGGACACTGCTTTGCGTGGTCGCTTCGGCAACGCTGTACGACATCTCGGCGTTTAAATAGACCGTGCCGGATGCAACGGCGTGAATGGCGCGAACGAGAGCCGACAGATCCTCACCCTTGCCGACAAAACCGCGCGCGCCCACACGCAATGCAAGCGCAACGGTGGAGGGATCATGGTGTGCGGACAAAACCAAAATACGGCAGTCAGGGAATTTTGTACGGACCGCTCGAATCAATGACACCCCGTCCAGCTCATCCGGACCCAAGCCATAATCAAGCAGCAAGAGGTCCGCCGGGGCATTAGGCATTCCAGCCATCAGCTCGCGAGTAGAGCCGTAGTTGCCGACCAATTCAAACAGTGGCTCTTCACTGAGGTGGGCAGAAAGACCATGGCGGATAATCGCGTGGTCGTCCAGGAGGGCAATGCGAAGGCGTTTCATAATTTGGGTATACCAAGCTCGCGAGACAGCATGACTGCCGGGTGTGACTGGAAGCAGATTAGTCAGTTTTTAGGCCGCGCGTACGGGTTTTCGCGAGGTCCGGATCAAAAGTGGCCAAAGCGGGTGCATCAGGTATTTCTCTGCGCGCCGGGTGCAGGGCTCAAAGGTAGCAGTCGTGCGCTCGCGTGTTTCTCCATCGTCAACCTGCTCAAGAAATCTTGCACCTCCATTGGTCTGGAAAGTACGAAACCTTGCCCGTTCGTGCACCCAAGCCTGCGCAACAATATTCGGCATGAGTCTGTTTCGATACCTTCGGCAACCACCGTCATGTTCAAGCGTCGCGCCAATGCTAGCGTGGTCGCTATCACACGACGTGCCGTGGACTTGTTGTCCAGGTCGCGGATCAGCGCGCCGTCTATCTTTACTTCATCGAATGGCATGCTGGCAATTTGGCGGAGCGTCGCCGAGCCGGAACCAAAATCGTCAAGTGACACCCCGAAGCCTCGAACCTTGAGCGCGTTAATCGCCGCCGACAGGCATAGTTCGTCCATCACCGGGATGTCCTCGGTGAGTTCAATCTTCAGCAAGTGATTGGGCAAGCCCGCGCGCATCATCCGATCGGCCAGGCGTGCTGAAAACCCCGTGGTGCAAAGGGTATCGACCGAAGCATTGACTGAGATCGGGATCTCCAGGCGCATGCTTTGCAAGGAACACAACACCTCAAGCACCCTGGCCTTTACAAAACTGAACAACAGCAAATGCAAGCCCAGTTTGTTCACCAAAGGGATCAGTACCACAGGTGAAATATCCCCATGCTCAGGGTGGCGCCAGCGTACCAGCGCCTCAGCAGCCACGATCTCTCCCGTGCGCAAATCATGCTGCGGCTGGAATACCACGCGCAGCCCTTCCCCCGTAGCGAGCGCAATAATCACGTCGTCTTCACTCGGTACATCATTTCTGGCGGGTAATGGCCGATGAGCTATCTTCGGCATCGCAAAAAGCCCGTGCAGCGCATCACTCATCGCCTTGGCACTGAAGGAATACAGGGTTGTTGCGACGAAACCGGCGGCGCATGCCAGCTGAGCGTGAGCATCGAGCGCCTTGATGGATATACCCTGCCCCCGAACAGACGTTGCACCCGCGTGATGTTCCGCCAACGCGGTGAACGGCAGTAACGGTTCGGCGTCTGCCAACCAGAGAATGCGCGGGGCCTGCAAACTGCACGCTGAGCCATAGTGCTGCTTTAACGCGCTGGGTAACATCAGCCCATCGTTGCTGGTCGCACGAATCTCGGTCACCAACACATCCACCTGCGTTTGGCTTAGCTGCAGGCTGAGATCCTGAAGCCCTGACACGACACTCAGATGATGGATGCCCAAAGAACGCAATATTGATAATAAACGCGCTGCCCGTGGAATATCAGACTCCACCACTATGACGTGCAGGCGCTCAAGTTCACAGGGCCCGCAGGCAACGATTGAATTCACGACATTTTTCCAGGAGTTAGACACTGCGCTACCTTAATGAACGCAGAAAACGGCCGACATAGGACTGGGACTAAAAGCAAACGCCCCTGGCTGTTTTAGGTGCTGTCACCGTGACTATTGCCTAGGAGTCGGCCTGTCGTGATGGGGCATACGTCAGCAATAGGCAATGCTTACCTCGCTACTGATAAATAAGCGTGTAGTTCGCCACGGCATTTGCGCTACCGGCCGTCACGGTGTTGGCGGTTTGCAAATAACGAGCGGAGAGGTTGACCGAGAACCCGGTTGTGCCCGCAGCAGGTGAAATATTGAGGACGCGGTTCTGTGACAGTGGCTGCACTGCTCCGGATACGCCGCTGAATAGCTGGACACCAACGCCCGTCGCCACGCCTGTAACGGGCGTCAAACTCAAGACACCGTTGGCAGCATCAATCGCCGTGTACACCGGGTCTACCCGGAAGCTCACGGTGTTGGGAACCCGCGTCCCGATATTGGTCACTGCCGATTGCGAAGCTGCCGGTATTGCACCCGCACTGGGGTTACCGTAATAGCCGGGAAACCCCGGGCAATTGGTGACGTCAATTTTAAAGTTCACCTGCTGTGTGCCTGAACCTACGCCTTTGAACTCAGACGTTTTATAGCTACCCATTGGTACGTTGACGTTGGGTGTGTTACAGGTCATGGCGACCACATTGATGCTGCCAGTAACGCCGACTTCAGAAATCGAGAACGCCGTACTGGTTTCAACCACAGTGGAATACACCAGCCTGCCGAAATCACTTGCGCGGATAGTACCGGTGCCTACGGGACCTGTCTTGATCAAGACCAGTGCAGCTAAAGGGCCCAACTTCAATGGTAAGGTCTTGCAGCTGTTGCCGGTCCCCGTACAACCACTTGGAACAATCTGCAATGTATTGTTACCTGCCCCCGCCGCTCCGGGGACAGTTTGTCCGGACCACCAGGAAACGCCGATACCGGGCACTGAAGTTGCGTAGACCTTACCTGCGTAGCCTCCAGTGTTGAAATCAACTTTACTGCCCAAACCATTAACGCTGAATACGTTGTAGGTGGTCACCGGTGACGTACGGTCAGTCGTACAAGAAAAGGTGACCCCTTCGCCCGCTTGGTGAAACTCTTGTATATAAAGCCGTGTACCGATGGCAGCGTCTCTGGGGACGGACAAGCTACCAATGTTAAGCGCCATCGTGCCGTTGAACGGGCGCACTGCAGTCGCATACCCGCAGCTTGTCGCCGCGCTGGCGGTTTGGCTACAGCCCCACAGGAGCAACCCCGCAGCTAACACACCAGATGGAGTTGCCATGTTCATAACCTTGCCTCAGTGATAACGCTAAACAGAAAGTTGATCGGTTTTTTATCCGCAGACTTCATCGCCCGGCACTCTTGTGAGTGCTGCTCTCATCGACCTCGGTCAGTCGCGTGTCGTCCAGGCACATCGCATTGGCCTTGAACAACTGGCCCTGCGCTTTAACCTCGGGCACTTTCAGCGTGCAAGCCTGATCGTCCTGCCCGCCCCAACTGACGTGCAGGCGTTGAGTGCCTTCCTTGACCCGCGCATACAACTGCCCACCCTGCCCCACGGTTCCTGCGGAATTGCCGGCGTCATCGATCACTTTGGCGCCAAACGGCAAAGGACTCTGGTCCTTCAGTCGCACGCTCAACAACAGCGCATCGCCCCTGACCGTAGCGAAATCCACCGACACGACGGCACCGGCACGTGGCGCTATCTGTTGGCTGGTCTCGCTCAACTCCACTCCTTCGTCAATGCCCTCAGGGTCGATCGCGATTTCATTACGTTGATAAGGCTGTAAATAACTGACGACCGCCGTACCTTTGCCATCGAGCCGCAACCCTGGATACCCCACCACCTTTGCACCGGCCGCACCGGGCGCGTTGATTACCGCCATGGTTTCACCGCTGAAGGGCGTCAAGGTCACCCCGTTGGGGTGAGCGACAATGGCGCCGCCGCCGCCCACCGAGGCACTGCTGTAGCCATCACCCTGGCTGAGGCTACCGTTGACGCGCATTTTCGAACCTTGGTATTGGCCGTTAACCGAGGTGCTGGTGGAGCGGCTCATGCCTTCGCGGCCTGCGGTCAGGCTATAACCGTACTCACGGTCTTCGCCGGCACTGCCACTCACGGTTGCCTGATGGTTGTAGTGACCCTGGCTGTCACGTCCCATTCGAGCGGATAGCTGCGGCACGTTGGCAGACGAGCCAAACTCCAGCGGCATGCTCACCGTGAACAACAGGGTGTTTTCCATATCACCGAAACCGGCGCGGCTGCGGCTGAGGTTTACGCCATAATTGACGTACCCGAAGTGCTTGCTGTAACCCATCTGGTATTGCACGTCTCGCCCCGGCTGGTTCCAGTAGTTCTGGGTAAAGCCACTCAGGGACAAATGACCCCAGCCGTCGAGGCTCTGGTCGACGGACAACGTGAGACGATTGCGCGGACGGCCAAAGGTGGTCGTGTCGATGCCGGTCTTGTCGGCATCCCGAAAAAGCATCGCGTTGTTAAAGTCCAGGTAACCACTGGTGGAGAATCGATAGGCCGCCAGCGAGAAGTTGCTGCCGGTACTTTGGATATTTTTGCTGTAGGACAGGCGCATGCTTTGCCCTTGTTCGGCACCCGCCGCCAGCTCTGTGCGGGCCTGGGTCACGTCAACCGCCATCGCTCCGATTGGCGTGCCGAACGCAACACCGCCGAGCAGGGCCGTGTAGCCTTCACTCACCTGAGCGCCAGTGAAACCAGTCAGTGAGTTAGCCAGGCCGCGCTGGTAAGTGCCTTGCGCGAGCCTGGCCTGTTCATTGACGTAATTACTGCGGGTTTCGCCCACCGTCAGGCTGAAACGCGTAGTGCCTGGGCGTAGCAACTGATTGACCGAGGCGTACGGCACAATAAACCATTGCTCGCTGCCATCGGCCTCAAGCACCGTTACTTGCAGGTCGCCGCCATACCCCGTGGCATACAAATCCTCGATGGCAAAGGCGCCCGGCGACACGGTGGTTTGCAGCAGCAAATTGCCGCCCTGGCTGATGGATACCCGTGCGTTTGTGCGCGCGATGCCACGCACCACCGGCGCGTAGCCGCGCAGTGCATCGGGCAACATTCGGTCGTCACTGGCCACCTCGACGCCGCGATAAGCCAGGGTGTCGAAGATTTCACCGCTGGTATTGGACTCGCCCACCGTCAGCTGGCTTTTCAAACCGGTCAGGTCGCGCTGGGCGAAGGTATTGATCTGTTGGTATTTGCCACCGTCCAGGGTTTGCCATCTGAACGATCCGTTGTGCCGAAGGCGCCAATCACCCACGTTTAGCCCGGCATTCAGCCCCATGTAAGCCGAATCGTACTGCCCGGACTGGGTTTTGTTCCGGTTGGCGTTGAAGTCGTAGCCAAGCATCGCCGAACCGACACCACGATCCCACAGCTCCGGGCTGACATACCCACGCGCGTTACGCCGCATGGCGACCTGCGGAATACTGAAGTCCAGCTGCTGGGTGTCAGTGGAGAAAAACGCCGTAGCGCCGTCAATCACTTCATTGATGACGGGGCACTGCCCCTGCGCCGCCAGCACGGCGAGCGCCGTTGAAGACAGCGTCTCGACGTTTACGCCAATCAGTTCCAGCAAACGCGTGTTCACACACACTCTGGGCTTCTTGCCCTGCTTGTCGGAAACGATGCGAATATCCTCCCGGCCGCTGAGGCTCGAGTTCACCAGGATATCGGCTCGGTACTCACCAGACATGACCGGATTACCGCTCTGGTATAACTCCAGGTCAATCCCGCTTGAACCGACCGGTAGAAAGGCATCGTTGAACTGCACCTCCTCAGCCATCGCCTGGGGCATCAATAATGCGCTACAGATCAGGGTAATTCGCCCCCCCCAAACTTTGGAAAGGCGGGCGTCAGCGCAGGGAAAATCCCTGCGGCAAATGCGCAGATCAAAAAGCGGGTTCATAAATTACCTGAACAGCAGAAGGGGGAAGTAACTGAGGCCTGGCATAGCTAGGGCGTGACAGGCTTTCGAACCGGGACCAACGCGCCGTAATCATTGATGGCGCTGTATTCAACTTCCGCCCCGGCAGCGGGCATTGATTTCAGATCAGGCAACGCAAAGAGCTGCGTCTCCCCGGGTGCAATCATTCCAGGCTCACTGAAAACGGTCTGACTGCCGGTAATCAGTTTCAAATCACTTTGTGATACATGAAACGCAGTGGGGTTAAATGCTTGCAGGGCGTAAGTTCCGCTCGACTGCGCGATAACTTTAAACTGCACGGCATCCACAGCGGCTGCAGGCGTACCCGGCAACTTGGCGGGACGATAAAAAACTTTAATTCGCGAGCGAAACGCCATTTGCAAAACATTCTGGTCTTCGTGAGTTGTTACTTTGGCGGGAATCTCCAACACGTTGAGCCAGAACACTGACTCTTTGTCACCGGACAATGGCGCGCCGGTAAACATCAGGCGCAAGCTCTGCCCCTTGCCAGGATCGACCCGCGAAACAGGTGGCGAAATCACGAACGGCGCAGAAGAATTACTGGGTGTCGAGGCAGGGTCGCCTTGATCAACCCAGGATTGAACCAATACCGGGTTGCTGCCTTCGTTGTTGATCTTTACCGTGACTTCCTTTTTATCCGCCGGGTATACCACTCTCGTCCCGGTGATAACCACAGAAGACATCGCCTGGGAACACCCGAACAAGGCCACCATCAGGACTGCATAGCGACACCAGGCTTTTTGACCGTGCATACATTTTCTCCCGATCCTGCCAGCGCACCTGACTCGTTTCAGCGTGCGCCGACAGTTCAGCATTTACTGATAGTTGATCGAGTAGGTCACCGAGCCTACGACCGTGCCGGCGGTGGAAGCACCGCTGGCTACGTATTGAACGGCGTAAGGCAGTACAGCGGCGGCGCCGGTAACCGGCGTGCGCGCGGTGTTGGCGAGTTGGGTGCTATCGCCGGCACGGATTACGCGACCTGCCGAGTCGAGCAACTGGAATTGCACGTTGGTGGCGGTACCGGTGGCGTTTTTAACGTTACGCGTCACCGAGTCAACGCCTGCGCCAGCTTCAAAGAATGCAGCGGCCGTGGCGATCGTGCCCTGGCAACGACTCAGTTCGATCGTGAAGTTGGTAGCGCCTGCAGTAGCACCGGCAGTCGCCAGCGAAGCAATGCTGAGTCGAGGCAAGGCAACGGTCGCTGCGTTGGCAGTGCCGTTAATGGTCGAGGTACAGGTTTGAGCAGTCAGTTCGCCCGTGAAGTTGATGGTGCCATCGTTAGCCTGTGCGACCGACATGGCGAGCGTGGAGGTAAGCGCTGCGAAAGCAAGTAAGGTGCGGTTCATAAGTTGCCTTTTAAGAATCTAAAACATCAGTTGGAAAAAGCCAGAAGGGCTAATTTTTTTATTACGCCTCGTTGCCAAACGTCTCTCTTGCCACGGTTCGCCAAACAGCGATCCAGCCGTTGCAAACGGTTAGCCCAGTGGTCGAACTAACAAGCCTCGCGCTATAAAAGCTGTGGCTGCCGAACGAGTAACGATTATGTAGGCCTGCAAGATGGGCGTATTTAGGAGTGGTCCGAAAATATAGGCACGAACAATAAAAGTGCCGGAAGAGAAACGTATAAAGTTAAAAGGTGAGTCACGGCTGACGGGCGTGAGCGTTACTCTTGCGCCTGACCATGCAGCGCAGCTTCGGCTGGAGGGTTATTGACGTGTTGAGCATGACTGGCTGCGGGCGCATGGTGCGCGAAGCGCAAAAGCTGATCGCGGTGAACCGCGTAAGGCTGTCAAGTGCAGGTGGGGTCAATCACGCTGTGAGGACTCAAGGACGTTATAAATTTCGGAAACCACCTGCCGTGTTGCGCCCTCAATGGTTCCTTCATTCCGGCATAACACCCAGCCGTGATCCGCAACCGCTCGCTCGAACGCCTGGGTACAGGCGACATGTTCTGCCAGCGTGTGGATCACGGTACTGCTCAGCCCACGTCGGCGTGCCGCGGCCCGTGCCCATGAAATATCAGGGTCGGTGACGACCCCGATATGCAGGTCCGGCACTTGCACGTTTCGATCAATGTTCAACTGCAGGATTTCTGCCAGCGGGACTTCCCGGCGAAACGCGGCATCAGACGGGTACCAGCGGTCGATCAGGACGATGCTGCCTGGAGGCTGTCTAGCCAGCACGTGCCGGGAAATCCACGCGCGGCTATCAGCGAAGCGTTCACAAACCTCCCACTCCAGATCCAGGCCGGGATGCCTGGCGAGTCTGTTAACGAGGGTCATTGTTTCACTTCTGAAGGGATCGCTTTTTCTCTCGCAAAGCCGGATCACCATTCTGTTGTCAGCCCTCAGTGCTTTTGTAACGGCCTCCAGCAATGTGGTTTTGCCGGTGCCCTTGGGCCCATCCATGGAAACAAACAACGGACGGCCAGCCGCCTGGCTCAACACGGCTTGTCGATCCGGCTGCGCATGGTTTCGGCGATCACCCTGGCCAGTGCAGATTGATCAAATGGCTTGGGTAAGCGCGTCAATGTGGTCTTGAGGTCCAGGGAGATTTCCGCAAAGCCTGAGGAAAGAATGATGGGAAGGTTGGGATACAACGACTCGATGTTGCCGGCAAGCTCGATCCCGGTCATGTCCGGCATTGCCATGTCTGTCACGACCAGGTCAAAGCACGCGCCTTGCGCCAGGAACGCCAACGCAGCATGCCCGTCTCCTGCCGACACAACATGATGGCCCAGGTCTTCAAGCATCGCCCCGGTGCTGATCAGCACCAGCGGGTCGTCATCTACCAGCAGAATCTCGAGGCATTGCTGATGGGCTGCATCGGGTGTATCTGCAGTTGATGCCAGCGCCGCAGACTGTGTGGTGTCGGTCACCGCCACCGGTAACCAGAGCTCAGCGGTTGTGCCCTCTCCTACCTGGCTCTTCAGCACAAAGTGGCCCTGTGACTGTGCCGCCAGGCCATGCACCATCGAAAGCCCAAGCCCGGTGCCTTTTCCCGCTCCCTTGGTGGTGAAGAACGGCTCCATGGCCCGTTGCAAGGTCGCGTCATTCATCCCGGGGCCGGTGTCGATGACAGAGATGCAAATCAGCCTTTGCGAGTCATTCGCCCCGTCGGGAAACGCATCCTCCCGCGCTGAAATCAGGATCCTGCCCCGACCTTCCATTGCGTCCCGAGCGTTGATCACCAGGTTCATCACAGCCATTTCCAGTTGGCTCATGTCGACCAATACCGGCCGCAGGATCAATGGGAACTGTGTGTCGACGTTGATGCCTGCGCCCAACATGCGGGACAGCAGGTCTGACATGTTGCGGATCAGATCGCCCACATCCACAGGCTGAGGGTCAAGCTCCTGGCGACGGGCAAAGGCCAGCATGCGCTGAGTCAGCGTTGCGCCCCGCTGGGCGCCCGCGATGGCATTATTCAGTAAGGCGCAGGTTCTCGAGTCCTGCGGGACACGCTTCTTGGCGAGTTCAAGACTCCCCAGAATCACCATCAGGAGGTTGTTGAAGTCATGGGCGATGCCGCCGGTGAGCTGGCCCAGGGACTCCATTTTCTGGGATTGGAATAACGCCTCTCGGGTTTCCTTGATCTCCTGTTGAGCCTGGACGCTTTCGGTAACGTCCCGGGTGATCTTCGCAAACCCCACCAGCTCACCCAGTTCATTCTTGATCGGGTCGATAACCACATGGGCGAGGAATCCCGTGCCGTCCTTGCGCAGGCGCCAGCCCTGCCCTTCGTAACGACCTTCCCTGACCACCGTTTCAAGGGCGCGCTGCGGGACCTTGTGGTCTACGTCCTCACGCTGGAAGAACATGGAGTAATGCCTGCCGATGACTTCTGCCGGCCGGTAACCCTTGATGCGCTGGGCGCCGGCGTTCCAGGTGGTGATCACGCCGTTGGGGTCCAGCATATACAGCGCGTAGTCGGTGACGCCTTGCACCAGCAGGCTGAATTGCTGCTCGCTCTGGCGCAGCGCCTGCTCCGCGGCCTTACGCTCGGTCAGGTCCCGTGTGACCTTGGCGAAGCCAATCAACGTGCCGTCGTCGGCGCGTATCGGGTCGATGATCACCAGTGCCCAGAGACGAGTCCCATCCTTGCGGATGCGCCAACCTTCGCCCTCGAAGCGCCCTGACTGCTCGGCGCTCTTGAGTGCCCGGCCCGGCAAGTCCGAGGCCAGGTCTTCCGGGGTGTAGAACAGCGAAAAATGCCTGCCCAGCACTTCACTCTGTTCGTACTGCTTGATCTTTCTCGCCCCGGAGTTCCAACTGCGAATCAAGCCGTTCGTATCAAGCATATAGATGGCATAGTCGACCACTGCGTCGACGAGCAGTCGATACCGGTCGTCCTGATTGAAAGGCCCTTGCGCAGGATGGGATGGCATCAGGAAAGTCTCGGGACAAATGAGTGGCTTGAACCCTCAGTATGTCTAAAAAAATCCCCGGCTCACCAATTTATTCATCTGGACAGTTGTTTTGAGTCAACCGCCGCCGTTGCGCGCAAACCGTGGAATCTTCAATCCCAGGCTTTCCCGCAAGGTCGTACCTTCATAAGCCGTGCGATACACGCCGCGCTCCTGCAACAACGGGATGACCTCGTGCGTGAAGCGCTTGAACTGCTCCGGATGGCCGATGTAGATGTTGAAACCATCCACCGCGCGGGCTTCAAGCCAGTCAGCCATTTTCCGAGCGACGGTATCCGCCGATCCGACAAACGCTCCCGGGCGCAGTTGCCGCCCAAACTCCACCGCCTGGCGCAATGTAAAACCTTTCTCCCGTGCCTGATCGGCAATGCGTTTGGCCGCGGTAAAAAAGCTGCTGCGTGCCGCCTCCAGGCTCTCCTGCGGGAACGGCGCATCAAGGTCGTACTGGCTGAAATCATGCCAGCCGAAATTGCGTCCGAACTCCTTCAGCGCCAGCTCGAAACTGTGGTCGGCCTGATGGTAGTGCCGCTCGGTTTCACGCGCCTGTTCATCGGTATCGCCTACATAAATCTCGGCGCCGGGCATCACCAGCAATTGCTCCGGGTCACGGCCATGTTGCAGCGCCCTGCCCTTGATATCCCGATAGAAAGCCTGGCCCTGCTCGATGCTGGCCGCATGGGTAAAGATCACATCGGCCGTGGCCGCACCGAGGTCGCGGCCTTGTTCCGAATCGCCAGCCTGGAAGATCACCGGTTGGCCCTGGGGTGAGCGCTGGATATTCAGCGGCCCGACCACGGAAAAGTGCTCGCCCTTGTGATTCAGGCTGTGGAGTTTGGCGGGGTCGAGAAACCGGCCGGTGGCGCGGTCACGCACGAAGGCATCTTCCTCATAGGAGTTCCACAGGCCCTGCACGACCTGGACGTGTTCGGCCGCCCGGCCATAGCGGGTGTCGTAGTCATAATGTTCGTCGCGGCTGTAGTTGCCGGCGGTACCGGCGTCGCCGCTGGTGACCACGTTCCAGCCGGCGCGGCCTTTGCTGATCAGGTCGAGTGAGGCCAGGCGCCGCGCGACGTTATAGGGCGAGTTGTAAGAGGTCGTCAGCGTACCGACCAGGCCCAGGTGCCGGGTGCTTACGGCAAGTGCCGATAACAGCGTCAGCGGCTCCAGCCGGTTCAGGTAGTGGGATGGCGAACCCGGTGTGATGAATTGGCTGTCGACGATGAACATCAAGTCGAACAATGCCGCCTCGGCCTGGCGTGCAATGTCGATGTACCAGTCGACGTTGACGCTGGCATCGGCCGGCAATTGCAGGTCGAGCCACAGATTGTGGCGGCCGGGCCCGCCGCAGCCCATGGTCAGGGCGCCGAGTTTGAGCTGTCTTTTAGTCATGTCCAACGTATTCCTGGAAACGTTCAGGGCTGGGTTCTGGCGACGGCTGGTTGCAAGGACGCCGCGAAGGAGTCGTCGAACAGCTTGGCTGCCGGGTAAGACTTGACCAGTCCCTGGCTTGCGAAAAAGTCCACGGTCTTTTGTGCTTCTACAGGCGACTGGGCTGTCACCGGTTCGACCGTCGTGCGTGCCCGGGCAAACCAGGCGCGGGCAATGTCTGCATCTGCGCGGGTGCGTTTGGCCCAGGCATCTGCATACGCGTCGGCGTTGGCCGGGCTTTGGCGCGTCCAGTCACGGGCTTTCTTCAGGCGTTGGAGAAAATCGCTGATTTGCGCACGCTTGTTATCGACGGCCCTGGTGCTGGCGGCGACGAAACTCTGGGCCGGGATCAGCCCGTCTGCGGTCGCCAATACCCGTGCACCCTGGCGTTCCTGTTGGGTGACGTAGGGTTCCCAGGTGGCAATGACGTCGACCGAACCGCCTTCCAGTGCGTGGGAAGCATCCAGTGCACTGAGGTAGCGCAACTCCAGGGCGTCTTTCGGCACGCCGGCCTTATCCAGTGCGGTCAGCAGCAGTTGCTGGCTCCAGGAGCCTTTCCAGATGGCGGCGCGCTTGCCTTTGAGGTCCGCAAGGCTGTGGATCGAGGAATCCTTTTTCACCAGGATGGCCACGCCCTCGAGGTTTTGCCGGCTGATGGCAATCACCTTGATCGGTGCGCCGAGTGCACCGAGGAACAGCACGGGCGCATCGCCGAGCAGGCCGATGTCGAGGCTGTTGGTATTGAGGGCTTCCGCCACCGGAGACCCGGCGGTGAATTGCTTCCATTCAAGGGTGTAGGGCAGATCATCCAGCACCCCCGCCGCTTCCATCACGGCCTGGGCGTTGTAGCTTTGGTCTCCGACCACCAGCGTTTGCGCGTTCGCGGTCAGGCACAGCAGCGTGGCGGCCAACCCGGCCGCCAGTTTTGTCAGGTAACGCACGTTCGTCTCCAGATGCCTTCTCAAGCATTGAAAGTCGATCCGCGCGTGCGGTCTCGGCAGTGTTCGTAGGGAGGGCTACGATGAGGGGCTGACGGCTGCATGTAAAATACTTATAACGCATAACCTAATTCGATATTAATGCGTTAAATGCATTTTTGTGGGTGGTCGGCGCGCACGGACATTGCGTACCCGCCTGCACCACCTACACTGATTTGAATTCGGCGACTCTCGCGCCATTTTTTCAGCCGTATGGCCCGATGCCCGCGCACTCATTGCTCAACAAATAAAGCAGTTAACCAACTGATTAATCAGAGTAAATATGAAAGAGCAGCCTCGGCAGCTTGCATCGGCACCGCAACCAGTGGCGCACAGCCGCGCCCTTTTTCGACCACCACACCTTCTGGCTCCCTTGAGCCTGCTGTGCATCGCCCTCGCCGGATGCACCGTCGGGCCCGATTTCGCGCGCCCTGAGGTGCCGGCGAACGCCGATTATTCACGAGAAAAACTCACCTCCACCACCAAGGCCGATATCGACACCGGCGGTGCGGCGCAGCGGTTGATCGCCGGGATGGATATTCCCGGGCAATGGTGGACGCTGTTCCGCTCACCGGAACTGAACGCGCTGGTGGAGGAAGCCTTGCGCGCCAACCCGGATGTCACCGCCGCGCAGGCGGCATTGCGCCAGGCCAACGAGCTGGTCTATGCCGACCAGGCGTCGCTGTTTCCCTCGGTGAGCGGCAACGTGCAGAAGGCCCGCGAGAAAGTATCGGGCGTCACCTCGGGCCTGCCGGAGTCGCCGATTCTCACGGTGAGTTCGGCGTCGCTGAGCGTGTCCTACGCCCCGGATGTGTTCGGCGGCACGCGCCGGCAAATTGAATCCACCTCGGCCCAGGCCGAGTACGAACGCTTCCAGTTGGAGGCGACCTACCTCACGTTGACCTCCAATGTGGTGAACACCGCAGTCAGCCTGGCCTCTATACGCGACCAGATCGCCGCCACCGAAACCATCATTCGGCTACAGAGTGATCAGCTCGACGTCCTGCAGGCGCAGCGCCGGCTGGGTGCGATCGGCGACTCCGACGTGCTCACACAGCAGACCGCGCTGGCGCAAACCCGTGCCACCTTGCCGCCCCTGCAAAAGCAGTTCGCCCAGACCCGCAACCAGTTGATGGCCTACCTCGGCCGGTTTCCCAACCAGGACCGGGACGAGCGCTTCAACCTCGCCTCCCTGCACCTGCCCGAAGAACTGCCGCTCAGCCTGCCTTCGGCCATCGTTGGCCAGCGGCCCGATGTGCGTTCCGCGCAGGCGCAACTGCATCAGGCCAGTGCCAATATCGGCGTGGCCGTCGCCAATCAGTTGCCGCAGTTCAGCATTACCGGGTCGGTGGGCTCCACGGTGGCCAGCGGGACCAAATTGTTTTCGGCGGGCAGTGGGGTCTGGAGCCTAGCCGGGTCGATCACCCAACCGATCTTTGATGCCGGCGCACTCGAACATCGCAAACGCGCTGCCGTGGCCGCCTATGACGAGTCGGCAGCCCGCTACCGTGGCACGGTGATCGGCGCGTTCCAGGACGTGGCCAACGCACTGCGGGCGCTGGAGGCGGATGCCGATGCGCTCAACCAGCAGGTGGTGGCCGAGCGCTCTGCGCAAGCCAACCTGGACCTGGTGCAGGCGCAGTTCAAACTCGGTGCCGTGGCGTACATCAACCTGCTCACGGCCCAGCAAACCTACCAGAACACCGTGCTGGCCCGGGTCAGGGCGCAGGCCTCCCGCTACAGCGACACCACCGCGCTCTTCCAGGCATTGGGTGGCGGATGGTGGAACCGTGCCGATGTGGACCCTGCCACCAAGGGCCGGCCTGATCGGTTCGGCCTGCCGTCGTGGAACGAGATCATGCCGGCCAGGAACGAGGCAGCGCCTGCCGATTCGGCACGGTTCAACTGAACTGAACTCTTGAAACAGCGAGAACATCCATGGCTGACGTCATAACCGCCTCTCCCCTGCCCACCGAGCCCGGCGCACCGCGCAAGCGCCGACTGTGGCGGCCGATGATCATCATGATCGTGGTGGTGCTGGTGATTGTCGCGATCATTGCCGGGGTGAAGTTCGTGCAGATTTCGGCGCTGATCGCCCAGTCGAAAATGCCCCTGCCGGCCTCCGTGGTCACGGCCATGAAGGTGCCGTTCAGTGATTGGCAACCGAATGTCAGCGCCGTGGGCTCAATGAAAGCGGTCAGGGGGGTGGATGTGACCACTGAAGTGGGCGGCATCGTGCGCACCATCGGCTTCACGCCCGGGCAAGAAGTGGCGGCCCAGGCGCTGCTCGTCCAACTGAATGCCGACTCGGACATCGCGCAACTGCATTCCCTTGAGGCCACGGCCGACCTGGCGGTGATCGTCCTCAAGCGTGACAAGGCGCAACTGGCGGTTAACGCCATCTCCCAGGCACAAGTGGACACTGACACCGCCGACCTCAAAGCCAAGCTCGCCGCCGCCGAACAACAGCGCGCGCTGGTGGCGAAAAAAACCATCCGCGCACCGTTTGCCGGGCGCATCGGCATCACCAGCGTCAACCCTGGCCAATACCTCAACCCCGGCGACAAGATCGCCACGCTGCAAACCTTCGATCCGATCTACATCGACTTCACGGTGCCCCAGACTCAAATGGAGGCCATCGCCATCGGCCAAGGGGTTTCGGTAACGGCCGACGGCCTGTCGAATCAAACCTTCACCGGCAAGATCAGCACCATCGACACCCAGTTCGACGCCACCACGCGCAATGTCACCGTGGAATCCACCGTCGACAACCCCAAACAGAACCTGGTGCCCGGGATGTTTGCCCGCGCCGTGGTCAACTCCGGTGCGACGCAGCGCTACCTCACCGTTCCGCAGACATCGGTGACCTACAACCCTTACGGCACCACAGTATTCATTGCCACATCGAGCAAGAACGACAAGGGTGAGGAAGTCCTCACCGCGCAACAGACCTTTATCAAGACCGGACCGACCCGGGGCGATCAGGTGGCGATCCTGTCGGGCGTGAAGGAAGGCGACCTGCTGATCACCAGCGGCCAGATGAAGCTCAAGAATGGCTCGCCGGTGAAGGTCGATAACAGCGCCGCGCCGCTGAACGATCCTGCGCCGACTCCCCAAGAACACTAAAGGTGTCCCATGAAGCTTACCGATACCTTTATTCAGCGGCCGGTTTGGGCGATTGTCGTCTCGCTGTTCATCCTGATCCTGGGGCTGCGCTCGATCTTCGAATTGCCGGTGAACCAATGGCCACGCACCGAAAATACCGTGGTCACCATCACCACCGCCTACTACGGCGCGGACGCCTCCACCGTTGCCGGCTTTATCACCCAGCCGCTTGAATCGGCCATCGCCCAGGCCCAGGGCATCGACTACCTGTCATCAACGAGCATCACCGGTGTCTCGACGATTACCGCCACGCTGCGGCTGAATTACGACGCGAGCAAGGCCCTCACCGAGATCAACACCCAGGTCAACTCGGTCAAGAACCAACTGCCGGCGCAGTCCCAGGAACCGGTGCTGACGGTGGCGGTCGGGCAGACCACCGACGCCATGTACCTGGGTTTCTACAGCGACACCCTGCCCACCAACAACATCACCGATTACCTGGTGCGGGTGGTCAAGCCCAAGCTGGACTCGATCCAGGGCGTGCAAACCGCCGAAATCCTCGGCGGGCGCCAGTTCGCCCTGCGTGCCTGGATGGACCCGAACAAACTGGCGGCGCATAACGTGACCGCCCAGGACGTGTCCACCGCCCTGGCCAACAACAACTACCTGTCTGCCGTCGGTTCCACCCGTGGGCAAACGGTGACGGTCGACCTGACGGCCGGGACCGACTTGCACACGGTGGATGAATTCAAGCGGCTGGTGGTCAAGCAGAAAGGCGATGGCCTGGTGTACCTGGAGGACGTGGCCACCGTCACCCTCGGCGCCGAAAGCTACGACAGCAGCGTGGCGTTTTCCGGCAAGCGTTCGGTGTTCATCGGCATCAAGACGGCGCCGACTGCCAATATCCTGACGGTGGCCGACAGCGTGCGCGAGGCCTTCCCCGAGCTGCAATCCCAGTTGCCCACCGGGGTACGCGGCGAGATCGTGTATGACTCCACGGAGTTCATCAACACCTCGATCTATGAGGTGGTGAAGACCCTGGTCGAGGCGATGATCATTGTGTCGGTGGTGATCTACCTGTTCCTCGGCTCGTTCCGCGCGGTGATCGTGCCGCTGGTGGCGATCCCGCTGTCGCTGGTCGGGACCTTCTTCATCATGTACCTGCTGGGGTACTCGATAAACCTGCTGACCCTGCTTGCCCTGGTATTGGCGATCGGCCTGGTGGTGGACGACGCGATTATCGTGGTGGAGAACGTCGACCGGCATATCAAGGAAGAAGGCAAAGGCGTGCTGGAGGCTGCGCTGGTTGCCGCGCGGGAACTGGGTGGGCCGATCATCGCGATGACCGTGGTGCTGATCGCCGCCTACGTGCCCATCGGGCTGCGCAGCGGCCTTACCGGTGCGCTGTTCAAGGAGTTCTGCTTCTCGCTGGCGGGTGCCGTGACTGTGTCGGCCGTGGTGGCGTTGACACTCTCGCCGATGATGACGTCCCGGCTGTTCAAGTCCGGGCAGGAAGAAGGCCGGTTTGCCCGCAAGCTCGATCAGTACTTTGACTGGTTGCGGGGCCGTTACCACCGCGTACTCTCGGGTGGCCTGAACGTATGGCCGGTGCTGGTGACGTTTGGTTTTGTGCTGTTCCTGCTGGTGGCCGCCAGCGGCATGACCGCCAAAAGCGAACTGTCGCCCACCGAGGACCAGGGGCTGGTGTTCATGCAGATCAAGGGCCCGCCCACCGCCTCGCCGCAGCAGATGGAGCGCATCGCCGACCAGGCCTTCCAGATCGCCAACAAAGAGCCGGAATACGCGCAGATGTTCCAGCTGACCGGGTTGCCTATCCTCAACCAGGGCCTGGGCGGTGTGCTGCTGAAAAACTGGGGCGACCGCTCGCGCTCCCAGGCCCAACTGATATTGGAACTCCAGCAGAAATGGAACCAGGTGCCGGGCGCCACCATTGCGGCCTTCCCGCTGCCGTCGCTGCCGGGCGCCCAGGGCTTGCCGGTGCAGTTCGTGATCACCACCACCGACTCGGTGGAAAACCTCAACGAAGTCGCCCAGGCCGTGGTGGCCGAGGCCCAGAAACAACAGCTGTTCTATTTCTCCGACATGGACCTGAAACTCGACAAGCCACAAGCCAAGCTGGTGGTGGACCGGGAAAAAATCGCCGCACTGGGCATGACCCAGGCCGACGTCGGTGCGGCGCTGTCCGCGGCACTGGGCGGCAACTACGTGAACTACTTCTCCACTGCCGGGCGCTCGTACAAAGTGATTCCCCAGGTGTTGCAGGTTGATCGCCTCAACCCGGACCAGATTCTCGATTATTACATTCGCACGCCATCCGGCAGCATGATCCAGGCGCGGACCGTGGCGCATATCGAAACCTCGACCCAGCCGGAATCCATCAACCACTTCCAGCAACTCAACTCGGCGACCCTGTCGGGCGTCAGCGGCGTGGCCCAGGGCGAACTGCTGGCGAAACTGAACACCATTCTGACCAATATTGCGCCGTCGGGTTACACCTCGGACTTCTCCGGCGAATCACGCCAGTTCATGCAGGAATCCGGCGGGTTCTTCGGCCTGCTGATGTTTTCGATCCTGATCGTGTACCTGGCCCTGGCGTTTCAGTTCGAGAGTTTCCGCGACCCGGTGGTGATCCTGTTCTCGGTGCCCCCTGCACTCTTCGGAGCGTTGGCGTTTATCACCATGGGGTTTGCCTCGATCAACGTGTACACCCAGGTGGGGCTGGTGACGTTGCTGGGGTTGATCACCAAGCACGGGATCCTGATCGTGCAGTTTGCCAACGAGTTGCAGCGCGCCGGTCACAGCAAGCGCGAGGCCATAGAAGAAGCCGCCGGCGTGCGTCTGCGGCCGATCCTGATGACCACCGCCGCCATGGTGCTGGGCGTGGTGCCGCTGGTGTGGGCCTCCGGTGCCGGGGCTGCGGGACGGCATGACATGGGCCTGGTGATCTTCGCCGGGTTGTCGATCGGTACCGTGCTGACGCTGTTCATGGTGCCGGCGATGTATATGTTTATTGGCTCCACCCACCATCAGGAGGTTGAACGGCCGGTCCCTGGCCAGGATGAGGAGCCAGGCGTGGTTACTGATAGATAATGGTGTAAGTCGCCACGGCGTTGGCTGAACCTGCTGTCACCGTGGCGGCCGTTTGCAAATAACGTGCGCTCAACGGGATGTTCAACGCCGTGGTGCCAGCGGCAAGCGGAAGGCTCAGCAACTGATTCTGGGACAGCGCCCAAGGCGCGCCTGAAGCATCAAGCACCTGTAGACCGACACCCGTCGCCGGGTCTGCACCCGCCGACAGGCTCAACACACCATGGGTGGCATCAATCGGTGTGTCGACCGGGTCCAACCGCAGGCTGAGGGTATTGGGCACGAGGGTGCCCGCACTGATGACCGCCGATTGCGAGCTTGTCGGGATCGAACTGGCGTTGCCGTAATAGCCTGGAAACCCTGGGCAACCCGTCAGGCTGATCATGAAGTTCACCGGGGTGCTGGCCGAACCTATCCCGCTGAACGACGCAATCTTGTTGGTGCCCATGGGTACGTTAACGTCCGAGGTCATGCAGGTCAGGGCGACGATGTTGATGCTGCCGGTCAGCCCCACTTTGTTGGCGACAGAGGTAGGGCTATTGGGAACAGAGAAATCCTGTTCCAGCGTACCCAGCGAACTGCCGCTGATGGTGCCCGTACCCACTGGTCCGGTCTTTATCAGCACTATCCCGGTTGCTGGCGCAATCTTGAGGCCCGATATGAAACAGTCGGCGCTTCCCGACAATGCGCAGCCATTTGGAATCGCTGCCCTGACGGCAGCAGTTTGCACGGATGTTCCGTTAACCCAGGCGACACCAATGCCGGCTACGCCTGTTTGATAGACGAAGCTGGCGTAAGGGCCCGCGCTGTAGCCGGTATTGGCCAACGTGCTCTTCAGCGTCAAAAGAGTGTTCAAGGTTGCCGCCCCGCCAGTACTGAGGCACTTGAAGTCGGCGCCTGCACCGCTCTGATTGAAGTTCTGCTGATAGAGCACTGTGCCTACTGGCGCATCCCTCGGCACACTGAGGGAGCTGATCTGCAATGCGGTCGTGCCTACAAACCCCTTGTTACCATTGATGTAGACACAATTGATCGCTTGGGCCGACTGCGCAAGGCCACACAACAGCAGAGCGGCGATCAGGGAATAAAGCACCTTCATGGAATTACCTCTGCACGAATAGTTGACTGAAGACGGCACCGCTGCATTCGCCGCGTACCTCATGACCCAGCACTCAGGCACAGCGCGTTGCCCTTCAATATCTGACCCTGCTCTTTAAGGGCCGGCACTTTCAGCGTGCAGGTCTGACCACTCTCTTTACCCCAATTGACCAGCAGGCTTTGTGTGCCGTCCTTGATACGTGCATACAGTTGCCCGCCCTGCCCTACAGTGCCTACCGGGTTACCTGCGTCATCCACCACGGTGGCACCGAACGGCAACGGACTCTGGTCCTTCAAGCGCACGTTCAACAGCAACGCAGTGCCGTGCACCGTGGCGAAGTCCACCGCTACCACGGCACCCGCCCGGGGGGCGATCTTCTGGCTGGTTTCGCTCAGCTCGACGTCCTGGGATATACCGTCCGGGTCGATAGCGACCTCGTTCAACTGATATGGCTGCAGATAGTTGATCACCGCCGAACCGTTGCCATCGAGCCGCAGGCCTGGATAACCCACCACCTTCGCGCCGGCCGCACCGGGGGCGCTGATCACCGCCATGGTTTCACCGGTGTAAGGCGTCAACGTCACACCTTTTGGATGGACCACAATCGTGCCGCCACCGCCCAGGGACAGGCTGCTGTAGCCATCGCCTTCGCTGAGGGAACCGTTGACCCGGGCTTTGGAGCCCATGTATTGGCCGCTGACCGAGGTGTCGGTCGACTGGCTCGCGCCATCACGGTCTGCCGTCAGGCTGTAGCCGTATTGCTGATCTTCACCGGCACTGCCGCTCACGCTCGCCTGCTGGCTGTAGTTGCCCTGGCTGTCGCGCGCCAAACGGCCGGAGAACTGCGGTGTATTGCTTGAGGACCCGAACCCGATCGGCATGCTCACGGTAAATAATTCAGTGGTTTGCATCTCGGCCAGGCCGGAGCGGCTGCGACTGAGGTTGAAGCCCAGGCTTACCCGCCCGATCTGTGTGGTGTAGCCCATCTGGTACTGGATATCCTGGCCCGGCTGGTTCCAGTAGTTCTCGGTAAACCCGCTCAACGACAAATGCCCCCAGTTGGCCAGGCTTTGGTCGAGGGACAGGGTCAGGCGACTGCGCGGTTGGCCAAACTGGCTGGTGTCGGTACCGTTCTGTTCCGCATCCCTGAACAGCACGGCGTTGTTGAAATCGAAGTAACCGCGGGTGGAAAAACGATAAGCCGCCAGGGAGAAGTTGCTCCCGGTGCTTTGGACATTCTCACTGAAGGACACGCGCAGGCTCTGCCCCTGCTGGTCACCGGAGCGCAGTTCGGTCTGGGCATGGGTCACGTCGACCCCGAAGGCTCCGATGGGTGTGCCGAATGCAATACCGCCCAGCACCGACAGGTAACCATCGCTGGCCTGGCCACCGGTATAACCGGTCAGCGAGTTGGCCAGGCCGTACTGGTAAGTGCCTTGCAGCAGCTCAACCTGCTTACTGATGTAATTATTGCGGGTTTCACCGGCTGTCACGCTGAAACGTGAGGTGCCAGGGCGCAACAACTGGTTGACCGAGGCGTAAGGCACTATGAAGCTTTGCTGGGTGCCGTCGGCTTCCAGCACGTTCACTTGCAGGTCGCCGCCATAGCCGGTGGCATACAGGTCATCGATGACAAAGGCGCCGGGCGCCACCGTGGTCTGCAGCAATACATTGCCGCCCTGGCTGATGGTCACTCGGGCATTGGTGCGGGCGATACCGCGCACCACGGGCGCATAACCGCGCAGCGCATCCGGGAGCATGCGGTCATCGGTCGCCACCTCGACGCCACGGTAGGCCAGGGTGTCGAAGATCTCGCCGCTGGTGTTAGCTTCGCCTACCGTCAGCTGGCTCTTCAAGCCTGTCAGGTCGCGTTGGGCAAAGGTGTTGATTTCCTGGTATTTGCTGCCAGTCAGGCTGTCCCAATTGAACGAACCATTGTGCCGCAACCGCCAGTCACCCACGTTCAGCCCCGCGTTCAGGCCGAGATATGCAGAATCGTCAGTGCCTGAAAGGGATTTGTTGTGGTTGGCGTTGAAGTCATAGCTGAGCATCCCTGCGGTCACGCCGCGGTCCCATAATTCAGGGCTGACGTACCCTCGGGCGTTACGCCGCAAGGCCGCCTGCGGAATGCTGAAGTCCAGTAGCTGGGTGTCGGTGGAAAACAGCGCCGTGGCACCATCGATCAGCTCATTGATGACAGGGCATGGGTCAGTCGCCAGCTTGGCAGTTGCCGTCGGCGACAGGACTTCTACGTTTACGCCCATCAGTTCCAGCATCCTAGTGTCGACACAGACCCTGGGGTTCCTGCCCTTGGCGTCGGACACGATACGGATATCCTGACGCGTGCTCAGGTTCGAGTTCACCAGAATGTCGGCACGGTACGTACCCGACATCACCGGGTTCCCGCTCTGGAACAGCGTCAGGTCAATTCCGCTCGAGCCTGCCGGAAGAAAAGAGTTATCGAACTGCACGTCTTCAGCCACGGCGTAAGGCATCAACAATGCACTGACAATCAGTAAAGTTCGGCGACCCCAAACCGGCAAATCGCTGGCGTGGGCGCAAGCGATTTCCTTCCGGCGCGCGCGCAGAAGAGACAGCGTAGTCATAAATTACCCGGACGACGGAGGGTGAAAAACGATTAAGGCCTGATAGGCCTAAGGCATGACGGATTCGTGGGTAGGAACCAGAGCGCCGTAATCATTGATGGCGCTGTATTCAACTTTGGCGCCGGGTGCCGGCATCGACTTCAGGCCGGGCAAGGCAAAGATATGGGTCTCACCGGGCGCAATCATTCCCGCCTCACTCAGTATCCGCTGGCCGCCGTTAACCAGCACCAGGTCACTTTGTGAAACGTAAAACGCCGTTGGGTTATAGGCCTGCAGCCCATAGGTACCATTGGGTTGCGCAACAACCTTCCACTGCAGCGCCTCGATGGCCGCTGACGGTGTGCCAGGTAAATTCGCTGGCCGATAAAACACCTTGATTCGCGAGCGAAAGGCCATTTGCAGCATGTTTTGATCGCTGGTGGCCTTGACCGGAATTTCCAGCACATTGAGCCAGAACACAGACTCCTTGTCTGAAGCCAGCGCAGTACCGGTGAACATCAGGCGCAGGCTCTGCCCCTTGTCAGCATCAACCCGGGAGACCGGTGGCGAAATCACAAATGGCGCTGAAGAATTGCTTGGCGTGGACGCGGGATCACCGCTATCAATCCACGACTGAACCAGTACGGGCTTGGTGCCGTTGTTGTTAATCTTTACGGTGACTTCCTTTTTATCCGCCGGAAAAATCACACGAGTGCCGGTGATGACGACCGAAGACATCGCCCGGGAACAACCCAGCAGGGCCGCCATCATCACGACATAACGACACCAGGCTTTTTTACGCTGCATATCACTCTCTCCCAACATCGTCGGCGCATCTTCCAGGTCCTGAAAGATGCGCTGACCGCGCAGCTTTTACTGATAGTTGATCGAGTAGGTAACCGAACCCACGACAGTACCGGCGGTGGTTGCCGCGCTGGCAACGTACTGAACGGCGTACGGCAGCACGGCAGTGGCGCCGGTCACAGCGGTACGTGCAGTGTTAGCGGTTTGGCTGGTATCACCGGCCTTGATCACAGCACCATTGGAGTCGAGCAACTGCAGTTGCACGCCAGTCGCATTACCGGTGTTGCGGATGTTCTGGGTGGTCGGGTCGACGCCCGCGCCCGCTTCAAATATGGCAGCGGCGGTCGCAATAGTGCCCTGGCAGCCGCTCAGGTTAATGGTGAAGTTGGTGGCACCAACAGTCGCCCCCGCGCTTGCCAGCGACGCAATCGAGAACGTCGGAAGCGTTACGGTGCCCACATTGCTCGTGCCATTGACCGAAGTGGTGCAGGTTTGAGCCGTCAGTTGGCCACTGAAGTTGATAGTGCCATCGGAGGCTTGTGCAGCAGACATCACGAATGCGGAAGTCGCCGCTGCAAGAACGAGGTAAGTACGGTTCATAAGTTGCCTCAAAATCATTAGTTGGATAAATGCCTGGCAGGCCACTCGCAATTGCAATATGGCGGTGCGTTGTGCACAGAGTGAATGATGTTTCTTTTGGTGAAACCCTTCAAATTGAAAGGTCCTGCAAAAGCTCCGGAAATTTCCTACCAGAGTTAAGACTCTTCCGAAGGCTTGAACTTTTAATTCGTATCAGTGCAGCCATACGGCTTTTTGGTTTAAATGGATATATCAAAGACTTGACCAGCGATATCGCTCTCAACTCCTTTTGGGCTTTAGTTATAGGCGATGGAATAGGTAACCGAGCCCACGACGCTGCCCGGCGCAATAACATCGTTGGCGATGTACTGGACGCCGTAAGTCATCACGCCACCGTTGGTGGCGAGATTGGTAATGGCCGGGGTCCGCGGTTGTCCCGGATCACCGGCCTTGATCACATCGCCGCCGGAATCAAGCAACTGGAGCTGCACGCCGGTGGCACCACCGGCGTTAATAATGTTCCGGGTGGTGGGATCGACGCCTGGGCCGCTCTCAAAGTAAGTGGATGCCGTCTTGCCAATCACACTATTGCCCGTTAAGTTTTGCAGGAAATCCTGGATGTTACTCCCAGTGCCGCATGCACTCAGCCCAATGGTGAACTGGGTTCTACCCGCGGTGGCGCCTACGGCGCCGAGGGCCATAGTGCCCAGTGTAGGCAGCGTGACGGTGCCCATGTTGCTGCCACCGTTCACACTGACGGTACACGTCTGCCCAATCAGTTGGCCTTTGAAGTTAACGGTGCCATCGCCTGCCTGCGCAGCCGGTATCACGAAGGTCGACGTCAGCGCTGCGAGCGCGAAGATGCGGTATGTGCGCGTCATAAGTTGCCTCGAAAGGTTAAAACATCATTGATCGAAATGCTCGGCGAACCGTTCACTGCTTCGCTGTGACTGCGCACCTTGCATGCAGTGAATAATGTTTTTCCCGGCCAACCCCTTCAACGTTAAAGGTCCCTTTGCAATTAGGGAAAATTCCGACTGAAGCAATGACATTTCCAGCACCGTTAGTATTTTTCCTGATACACCTGTAACTAAACAGACACCCGCTGCTTGCCATAAACCTCATGCAACTCGACCTTGTCGATAAAGCCCATTACTTGTTTGATGGCCTCTCGGTCCGGCGGACAAGGCAACTCAAAGCGCATCGACGATGATGACGACTCAACAGTGGAAAGCACCTGCAGCGTATTGCCCTGGTAAACCAGTAAATGTTTGATCGCCGGCGAACTTCGTACTAACTGCTCAAGCACTTCGCCTGCGTTTTCCAGCACGACCTGGTGAATAATCAGCAGGTCAAACGGGCATAACGCGTTATCCAGAATCACCAATAAATCCCGGAATGATGTCAGCGGGGCAACACGACTGTAGCCAAGGCCCGACAGGTTCTTTTCTATGCTGACTAGCCTGGATTGTTCTTCGTCGACCAACAAGACACGCAACTTTGGATTCACCATGAAACACCCTTCCTGGCCCACGAGAAACTGAACACCCAGTAAGCATTCAGCCGCATTGATGGCCTGTATTCAGACGTTGTTGATCGACGCGCGCTGCGAGTCCAGCCACAACAGCACCCGATTGGCGCTCATGGGCCGCGCACAGAGATAACCTTGAGCGTGCACACAGCCCAGCTTGATCAATGACTGGCGCTGCTTTTCGGTTTCGACACCCTCCACCACCACCGACATGTTCAGCGCCTCACCCAGCGCGAGGGTGCTGCTGACAATGGCGCGATTGGCGGCGTTGGTATCGAGGTCCTGAACGAAACCGCCGTCGAGTTTTATCTCGGTAAAGGGCAGCTGGCACAGGCGCTCCAACGATGAGAACCCCACGCCAAAATCGTCGATGGACAATCCGGCGCCCATCATCCGCAAACGGATCAGGCTCTCCAGCACCGCCGGGGAAGTTTCGAGCAAACCGCTTTCGGTAATTTCAAAGGTCAGGCAGGACGCCGGTACCTGATAGCGTTCAATCAACAGACTAATGCCGGTGACCAATTGCGGATTGCTGAACTGCTCTGCCTGCAGATTGAATGCAAGGTTCAATTGGCGCCCGGTTGCCAGGACTTCCTGCCACACCATCAAGCCCTGTTCAAAGAGCGCGAAAAACAGATCGTCCATCAAATAGAAGCTGTTTAACAACGGCAAAAAGTCGCCAGGCGACAACAAGCCATAGCTTGGGTTGTCCCACCGCGCCAAGGCTTCCAGGCTGTCGACCGCACCAGTGACCAGATTGAATTTTGGTTGAAAAAACGCCTTGAACTCGTTATCCAGAATCGCTCTTTTCAATTCGGACTGAGTAAACCACTTCAAATTGATCGAGTTGGAAACGTCGGTCCTGCGCACGGCAACCGACTCCAGGAAAGCACCGACCATCGGGCCCAACTCACTGGCGCGCACGGGCGTATCGACATACCCCAACACTTTCACGCCGTGCATCGACAGCATCCGGCCCAACGCCCCGTGCAAGTTCGCCGGGTACACACTGCAAATGATCAGTGCCTTCAGGAAGCCGCCACGGCTGAGGTCCTCGATCACAGACAGGCCCTGGGTGCATTGCAGTTTCAAGCTGCACAACACGATATCCACCGGTCCTGTACGTGCCAGCATCTCCAGCGCGGCAGCCCCGTCAGCCACCGCCGTCACGTCTTCACAACCGAGATCCTGAAAAACGCGGGTGGCGATAAGTCGTTTGAAAGGCTGTTCTTCGATTACCAGAACGCGTATCGGTAGGAAAGACATGGCGGCTTTTACACAGATGATGGGGACAGGTAAATTATTGCGCCCCGCCCCCGCCGTGTATTTAGGATTGCTCCTAATGGCCTTTGGAAAAAACCTACACGCTCAATGGAAATTTCCTGCTCATTCGGAAATTTCCGAACCTCCATCCCACCGGGCGTGACCCCATTTCACACCAGGGCAATCAAGGCCGCTTTCAGTGAGATCATGGCTTGCTCCAAGGCCAGGGTGGCGGCAGTCAGTTGGGCAGGCGTCGCCTCTTCACAGGCCGCCTCCAGCTGCGCACAACGAATCAGCACGTTCTGCGCACCGACAATCCGGCCGCCGCCCTTTATCCGGTGTGCCAGCGTTGCCAGCCCTTCGACGTCCTTGTTCGCATAGCATTGCATCAACACGCCCATGTCCTCTTCCAGGCTGAGTGCCAGGTTCTTGATGATGGTGTTCACCGACTCCTCGTCGCCCCGCGCCAATTGAATCAGCGAGGTCAGGTCGAGGTTGATCCCCTGCCCCACCATCGCCATTGGCGCTTCATTCGGATGTATCAGTGGCTCGATGACAGTCAATCGGGCACTCAGTTCTCCGAGCCGGATGGGCTTGAACAGGCAATCGTCCATGCCTGCGTTCAGGCACCGCTGTTTCTCTTCCGGCTGGGCATTGGCGGTCAAGCCTACGATCACGCAGGGTTTCGAGCCCTGACGCTGCTCTTCGTCACGGATGGCGCGGGCCAGGTCGTAGCCATTCATGATGGGCATATGGCTGTCGGTGATCACCACGTCATACGCACCCTGGCGCCACGCTCTCAGGCCATGTGCACCGTCCTCCGCATCACTGACGTCATGTCCCAGGTAAGTCAGTTGCTGCGAAAGCAGCAAACGGTTCGCCGGGTAATCGTCGACCACCAGTACGCTCAAGCGTTTGGCACGCACTACCGGTGCTATCGAATCCGCGATCGGCGGACCAAGGCTCTCAAGGACTGGCAAGCGCAACGCAACATCAATACGGGTACCGCGCCCCAACTCACTGGACAACGTCAACTGCCCGCCCATCATCTCGCACAACTTGCGGGAAATGGCCAAGCCCAGCCCGGAGCCCGTACGCATGGCTTCCGCTGGTTGGCCGACTTGGGTGAAGGGGCTGAACAACAGGGCCTGATCCTCCGGCGAGATGCCAATGCCGGTGTCGATGACACTCATCGTCAGGTCCAGCTCGGAGCCGGCCACAACCGGTGTGCAGCGCAGGAAAAAACGCACCTGGCCTTTAACCGTGAATTTGATCGCGTTACTCAGCAGGTTCGACAACACCTGCTTGACGCGCATGGCGTCGACGAGCACGTCGCAGTCGGCCTGGGGGTCGAGTTCAATCTGCAGTTCGAGAAATTTTTGCTGTGCCACACCGTCGAAGATGCGCGCGACCTTGAGTACCTCGTCATGCAAATTCGCTCTTTTCGGGGCCAGCGTCAGTTGGCCTGATTCGATGCGCACGATGTCGAGGATATCTCCCAGCAAATCCACCAGGCTGTTGGCCGAGCTGGAAGCAATGTCCAGTGACACCCGATCGATAATGCCTTGCTCGGCGCGTTTGGTGGCCATTTCGAGCATGCCCAGCACCGCGTTCATGGGCGTACGGATTTCATGGCTCATGGTCGCCAGGAACAAGGTCTTGGCGTTGTTGGCGTCGTCCGCTTCTTTTTGCGAAGCCTTCAACTGAATCATCAACTGCTCGCGGTCGCTGACATCGACCCATCCCGCAATCACCCCGACCGCTCGCCCCCGCGAGTTGAAACACGGGAAAATCCAGTAGAAAAGCGCCAGCGTTTCACCGTAGGGCGCCACCAGGCTACCGCTGCCGATCATCGGGATGCCGTCGCGCACGACCCGCAGGTAATGCTCATGGTACTGCCGGGACTCGGACAGCGGCATCAACTGCAACTCGGTAATTGGCTTGCCAATCACCTGGTCCAGGTCCATGGAAAGGAAGTCCAGGTAACTGTCGTTACACGCGACCAGCCGGCCCTCATGATCGCGGATGAACACCGGCCGCGGGACGTTATCGAGCATCAGGCGCATGTTGGCGACAAAGGTTGCCAGGACCCGGCGCGGGTCATCGGCCCTGCGACGCCACAGCATCACCGCAAGGTGCCAACAGATGATGGAACCCACCCCCGCAAGCACCATGCCCCAATAGAGCGTGGATTTACCCTGGGTACGGAACACCATGTCGAGTTCGAAGTCGGAAGTCCCTGCTATGTGCGGTTCGGCGCGTACCAGCAACGGCAGCCCGGCCATCAGCAACGCGGCAACAATCGTTTTGGCGGCTTTCATCAGATAATACTGTTGCGCTTGGCCACTTCCGAAAGTGACACGACGGATGTCACTTCAAAGCGCTCCAGCAGTCGCGTCTTGTACGTGCTGATGGTTTTATTGCTGAGCAGCATGGAGTCGCCGATTTCCTTGTTGCTGAGCCCCAGGGCAAGGTGCTTGAGGATCACAAGTTCGCGATCCGACAGGTTTTCGATCACCCGCGCTTCATTCATTTCGACGTCACTGCGACGAACCGAACCGATCGCCAGGTTGGGGAAATGCGTGTAGCCGGACATCAGCACTTTCACAGCGCGACGCAAGTCGTCCAGGTCGTCGATTTTCGAGATGAAACCGGCAGCACCGGCACTCATGCAACGCTTGAGATACAAACCTGCTTCCAGGGACGTCAGTACCAGGATTCGCGTGGCGATATTCAGATCGACGATGCGCCTGATGACTTCCAGCCCATCGAGCTTGGGCATCGAAATATCCAGCACCACCAGGTCCGGCAACTCCTGACGTGCCTGTTGCACGGCGTCGGCACCGTCGCCCGCTTCTACCACCGTTTCGAAACCTTCCTGTTTCAAGACCATTTTGACCGTCGCCCGAACTATCGGGTGATCGTCCACTACCAGCGCCTTGCGCATATCTATCTCACTTATTCTGTTTATCTGGACACAGATCACGAAACGAGAAGGCGTAGAGGGAGGCAAGCGACTACACCGGCAAAGTCTAGTCCAACCGCACCTGAACAATGCAGGTTATTTTGCCCTTCGCGCGTTGTGATTTTCAGATTGACTGAGTCAGTCCAGCCACTCTTTCAAGCGGCGTGCACTCATGGGTTTGGCCAAGTGAAAACCTTGTGCAAAGGTCCCGCCCATGGCGAAGGCCTGGTCACGTATTTCCTGGCTGCTGACACCCTCGATCACCAGGTTGATATCCAGCGCCCGGGCCAACGCAATCGTGCTGAGCATCATGGCCCTGCTGTGCAGGTCGGACAAATCCTGCACAACCGAACTGTCGAGTTTCAACTCCTGGAAAGGCAATTGGCACAGCAGCGTCAACGAGGAAAATCCTGTGCCAAAATCGTCGATGGACAAGCCGCATCCCAGTAGCCGCAAACACAGCAAACTTTTCTGGGTGGCCACCGACATATCCAGCAGGCCGTTTTCGGCCAACTCAAACATCAGTGCGCAGCCGGGTAGATCGTGCTCGATCAACGCGTTTTCGATGTGCAGTGCCAAATCGAAACGGGCCAATTGCGAGGCGTGGAGGTTGAACGCAACCTGCAGCGTGATATTACGTCCACGCAGGGCAACCAGCAGGTCAAGCCCCTGGGCGAAAACCTGCTTGAACATCTCGTCGATCAGGTCGTAGGCCAGCACTGCCGGCAGGAACTCACCGGGCAGTAACAAGCCACGGGTCGGGTGCTCCCAGCGCGCCAACGCTTCCACGCCGCACAGGGCTCCGGTGCGCAAGTCGAACTTGGGCTGGAACCACGCCTTGAACTCTCGCGCTTCCAGGCCCTTTCTAACCTCGGACTCGGTAGGCAACTTCAAGGAGTCCGGGGCCAGCAACGGTGCGAAGGTTTTGTGCTTGATGTAGTCACGCAGAATCGAGCTCAAGTCATGCAGGGGCGCGTCAGGCCCCATCACGCCGATCAGCCTGAGCTGTGAAAACTGATTGATACACTCCACCGCGCGCAAAAACTGAGGCTCAAGCGTCGAGCCTAAAACCAGCGCATTGACCAGGCGTGCCCGTCCTGCGGCTATCATGAAATCGAAATAGCCACGTTTCTCGTGGCTCAAGTCGCAGATGACAATGTCCACGCCTTCTGCACGGGTGATGAGGTCCAGGGCTTTGTCACATTCGGCCGCATGGAAAACCGCGCGCACACCCAGCTCCGCCAACATCTGAGTAATGGCTTTGCGGCGTGGCAGGCGATCCTCAAGTACGAGGATTCTTAAAGAAATCATGTCGGTACAGGCCTTGTTTTCGTTGCGGCCATGCTGCCGTCTTTATTGACGAATTACGAAAGCCGTTTTCCTGCATATCGCACGGAAATTTCCGAGGGTATGGCAGAAGGCTTTTATTCGTCGGACTGGACACCTGGTGTCGACGGCCCTGCCTGTAGAAGGCGCCTACTGATAAACGAACGTAACGCCGATAACGGACTGCACATTTCCTGCGACTACCTGCCCACTGGTCCTCGCGTAGGAGGCCGTCATCCCAAGTTCCACGGGACTGACCCCTACTGAACCCATTGAGATATTGTTGTTGGTAGCAATCACGCCATTGGGGTTAGATAGCTGCACACCAATTCCTGCTGCGGGGGAGATGGAAGCCGTATTGCTGAAGATTGTGTTGGCGCTGTCTGTCGTCGGGCCAGTCAGGAAATAGGAGAGGTTTTGATTTTCCGCACAGTGGACATTCAACGGGACTGCCGCGGTTCCCGGATAATCAGGAAGGGTGACGGTGACATCGCGCGCCGAAACATCACAACCCCCCGTGGGAACAACAACGGTGTTGTTGGCATAAATGTTCCAGGTAATGAGTTGATACGGAACGGAGTTGACTTTCTCCATCGTGAGAATGGCCAGCAACTGCCCCGATTTGACCGTAATTCCTGAGGCGCCACTGCCGATAACTTTTAAATACAGTATGGTATTCCATGGCATGGGTGTGCCCCATGTATGGTCGACCGTAATCGTGGGTGTGTTAATAGGGAAGTCATACGACGCCCCGTAATAGCTTATGCTGCCAGCAAGATTATTGAGCGGTCCGGTGTATTGGCCGGAAATAATCCTTATAGGGTCTAGAAAGTGAGCCGGGTCCTCGTTCACACAACTTATACTGTTGCCCAGGTGAACGACAATGTTTTGGCCTATTTGAACGGACGGATCGAGGTTGACATAGACGTTATTGCCGCCACCGCCATCGACAGTAATAACGCCGTTCACATAGCACAAAAAAGCATTGGCACTGGTTGAAAGCCCCAAGGTTAGCAACAGCACTAGCACGGCGCTGATTTTTATCTTCATTTGTCGCACCTTTACTAGGAGTATGTATACGTAACGTTAATCGTGGCTTGAATACTGCCTTGCTTTGCATTGCCATTGACGGATAACGCACGCACCTGCAGCGACAGGCTCGCTGACTGCGTCGACCCATCTACATGGACGGTAGTGGAATTGCCATTATTCAAGTTGTTGCCGTGGGTATCCTGCAACTCCAACTGAAGATTGAGCGCGTCGCCCTGGTTCTGGTAGTAGCCGGTGTCGTCGGCAACGCCTGTAAATGTCGCTGTTACGCTTGATGTTCCCACCGGGCAGTTAGTCAAACCCAGCGTCACCCAGTACCAGCCTGAACTTGATCCTGCCTGACTGAAATTGGCGGCAAACAGGTCTCCCAGAGCAACGGCTGCCGGTGGGGTTGAGACCGTACAAGGTTGCGCTACAACTCGCCCATTGACCGTAATGGTCACGTCTTCCGCATGGGCGTTGATGATTCCGGCAATCAGTAATAATCCTGCCAACAGGATTGTCTTCATAGCGTTCATTCCCAGGCTCCTTTATTGAAACTCGAGCGTGAAATTGGCAGTCGCATTCACAACTCCCGCCGTCACAGGGGAATGGGTCGCCATCAGGCACGCATAAAAATTCAGGGTATTTGATTGGCCCGCGATCAGGTGCGTCCAGCGGAGGGATTGTTCAGTGGTGTTTAAAGGGATTGCCTGTTTGTCACTGTTCAGTATCTGTATGCCCATACCGCTGGCGGCATTAACGCCCTCGTCAATTTTAAGCAGTGCGATATTGTCATTGTCTGATGTGCCACTGTAGCCAACCCGGACGCCAGTCGTTGAGCCACCGCACTTATCAAAGACTATCGTGAAGGGAACAGGAACAGTCGTCGTCCCCACATGATTGAGTTGTTTGGCCGCATTGCTCATCAAGTCCACAGTAAAGTCTTTGGAATCGACCGACACCGAACAGGAATTGTCTTTAAGGTAACCGGTGATAGAAATGCTGGTGTCCGCTGCATAAGATTGATTGGCGAGGCACGGCATCAGGCACAGGATACGAAGGTACTTTTTCATGGCTGGATCATCCTGTTTTAATTACTGGCACGTCGCCGAGGCATAACTCAAGGCCTGCGCCAGGCTCTCGGCCGGCAGGGTGTACGTTGCGGTACAGCGATCGTTCGTACCGTCCCCCCACTTCACGTTTACTTGCCCTGTCGGCGACAGCCCGGTCAGATAGACCTGACCACCTTCGGCAACAATGCTCCCCCCCAAGCCCTCGCCGTATGAGGCGATTGAGCCGAATGGCACCGGCTTGTCGTTGTGGGTCAGCGTCATCAGGACTTTCATCCCGACGCGGGCTTTAAAATCAGCACGCACAACTGCCCCACGCGTCGGCACGACGCTCAATATCGGGTCTTCCAATTCAATGTTATTGGCCAGCGAGTTAGTGTTCAGGGCTATCCGGTTCTCACGATAATCCGTCGCATACGGGAGCACGGCATATCCCCTCCAGTCGGTGCGTATGCCGGTCTGGTTTTCGACGGCGACATGCTCTGCCCCCGGTACTTTTATCAGCACCATGGTGTCGTTCAGCGGCTGACTGAAGGTCACGCCATCCGCGTGCGCCAATACGCCACCGCTGACGCCGTAATACACCTGGCTGTAGTCTTCACTGGTGCTGTACCCGATATTGGAATTGCCGTAGGGGCCGCGATAGTTCAAAGAGGTGTTGCCGGTTTTCGAAGCGTCTTCGACACCACCACTGGCGTATCCGGTTTGTACGCTGTAACTGAGGTTGTGATCATCAAGCAGCGTGCCATAGAGCCCTGCCGTGCTGGTGTCCCGACCTTTTAAATCACTGGATGTATTGAAGCTGGCATTGGTGTTTTTAAAGGATGAGTGACTGTCTGAACGCATCCAGTGGCTAAACGGAATACTGAGATTGATCGCCAGCAACTGATCTTTATTGTCCGCCCAGGCGCTCTTTGTCAGGCTGTAGCTCACCCCCCAACTAATGTCTCCGATTGTACTGTTGTACCCGAGCTGGAGTTGTTCGTCCGACTGCCGCGTTCCCCAATAGCTCTGTTGGCTACCGGTTAAATACACCGTAGACGTCTTGCCCACCTGTTGTGTCAACGTGGCCTGGAAGCGACCACGCTTGCTGTAGTTCAGATTGTAGGCATCCGTGATCTGCGGCGTTATCTGAACCGATTGATCCTGGCTGACCAGCGTGAAGCCACTCATGTGGCTCCATGCCGTGTCAGCCAGGGTGTAGAAATTTTTCGTCGAGTAGCGGTAGCCCAACAGTTGCAGGTTGGTCCCCCACTGGTTGATGGACTTATTGTAAAGAAACCGCAGGGACTGCCCTTGGTGTTGGGTGTCGTCAGGCAATATCGCACGGGCCTCGGTCAGGTCGGCCGATATCGCGCCGAGGTCGCCCAGGTTCTTGCCCAAGCCAATGTCCAGGGCGTGATAGTTGTTCGAGACCTGCGTGCCTCCGAAGACTGTCCAGTCATGAGGCAAACCCCAAAATGCGGTGCCTTGGAGAAACTCCGGCGTGTCTTGCTGCGCATTGCCGCTGCGATACTGCCCCCCCGTCAGCGAATACTTCAGTTGGCCTTCACGCTCCAGCATCGGCACAGATGAATAAGGCACCGTGAACGATTGCGTTGAACCGTTAGCCTCTACAACCGTGACCTGTAAATCGCCGCTGGTGCCTGGTGCATAGATGTCGTTGATGGTGAAAGCACCGGGGGGCACGGTGGCCTGATAGATTTCATACCCATTCTGTTTCACCGAAACCTTGGCTGTGCTTCGCGCGATACCGCGCACAACGGGCGCAAAGCCTCGCTGACTGTCCGGGAGCATGTTGTCGTCCGACGCAATTTGAGCGCCCCGGTAGTTAATGCCATCGAAAATATCGCCAGCGGTGAAACCGTCACCCAGGGTCAATCGGCTGTGCCACGAGGAAATGCCCCGCTCCACATAGGTGTTGGTGTGTTGCCACTGGTTCTGCGTCACGCCCGCGCCGTGGCTGTAGCTCCACGTGGTGGTGTCCCTTAATCGCCAGGCGCCCAGGTTGAGGCCGCTTTGCAGGCTGAGGTATGAATAGTTGGACACCCCGCCCTGCTCGCTGCGCACTTCGCTGCCGGTGTAGTTGTAATTGAGCAATCCCGCGGTAATGCCGTCATCCCATAGATCTGGCGAAATATACCCACGGGCCTGGCTACCCATGAATGCCTGGGGAACGCTGAGGTACAAGCGTTGCAGGCCAACGTCAAATCGGCTGGACGCATCATTGATAAACCGGGTGAATGGAACACAGGCGGTGCTCTTCATGGCAACGACATCGGGCAATGCGAGCGTATTGACGCCAAAAGAAGACAATTGAGAACGCGTCAGGCACGGTTCCAGTTTCTGCCCATCGGCGCTTTTATCAAAGGCAACATCCCGGGTCGCCATGTACCCATCGTTCATATAGATGTCGACACGGTAAGTGCCGGGAGGCGCCTCCAGGCCTTTTTCAAAGCCGGACAGATCCGCGACTGATGCAGGATCATCGGACAGGAAGCGAGGATTGAAATAGTTGTCTGCTCGCGCAGAAAAAACGGGGCCTGCCAGAAGCAATGCCAAGGGTGACAACAGTAATCGGTTAAGTGCTAATTCCCGGATTCCATTTTTCATTTTGCGTTATCGCCAGTTCCATAACCCAGGTACGACATAGCCCCTCCCGCACAAAAAAACGTGCAGGCTCTGGATTGACCCGCCTGATGCAAGGTCCATAATCAAGGCTTGATTAGCACAGCAATGTTTACTGAAGAGTTCCCTTCAGCACTGCAGTCAATGCGCCGTAATCGTTGATAGTTCGATAATTAATCGCACTGGCTGTACTTCCAAGCAGGTCGACGGTCACAAAACCCATTGGCGGAACCATGGTATTTGCCAGCGCCTGTGTGCCGGCGTTCAGTTCTGTGATGGTCAGGAAGTAAGGGGTTGGATTAGTAATGAGCAGCGACTTTCCGCTGCGCTTGAACGTCAACTTTGCCGGTGCATCTTCCGGGGAGATCCTGAGGTCTCGTGGTCGATACAGGAGTTTTATCCGGCTGGTAATTGCCAGTTGCAGCGTATTGTCTTTTTGTTGCGCTTTATCTGCAGAAGGGATTGCCTTTACGTTGATCCAGAATAAACTTTCGCGATCTTTTACCAGGTTATTGTTGGTGGCATCGACAATGCGCAGCGTATTGTCTTTTTTTCCCTGCATCACAAACAATGGCGGTGTAATGACAAACCTGCCATCTTTCTTGCCATCACTGTTCTCGACCCATGACTGGATAAGATAGGTGTCTTTGTCATTATTATTGCTTAAACCCAGCGCCGTCTGTTTCTGATCGGCCGGGTAAATAACGCGCGTCGCACCCAGGGCCACGCCCGCTTCCACGCGATTGGCCAGAAGCACCACCGCCAACGCGAGCACGGTTCTAATTGTCTTTGCGGTCATCATCATTTTTTCACGTCAATCTTGTAGGCGAACACGAACCTTGTGCGAAGATGGCCTCCCTGGCCTGCGCACATCCTTGTCAGTTGCTCGTTACTGGTACTGCACTTTGAAGTTTGCGTTGGCGTTCGCAGTACCCGCAGTGGCTACGCCTGTGGCGATGTAACGTGCCTGGAACGGCAAGGTGTTGGTGCCATCATTCAGGGTCAACGGCTCGCTGAACGTCGCGCCGTCGAACGTCAGAGGAGTACCTACGCGGTCCAGCACCTGAACGCCGACGTTGGTGGCAGCGCCGGCAGCGGAGCTTTCCAGAGCCAGTGCTTCGGTGTTGGTAGGGTCAGTTACACCAGTGAAGGCGACGGAGGCTTGAGTTGAAACTTTGGTATCGCAGTCATTCAGCTGGATATTAAAGCCAACGGCGGAGCTGGTCTGGCCGGCCGCGCTAAGTGCTGCGGTTCTTACCTGGCCCAGTTGTACAGTCTGGTCAGCAGAGCCGGTATCGACGGCGCACGCCGCGTTAACAACTTCACCTTGGAAGTGAATGGTGCCACCATTAACGGTTACATCGTCGGCGTGAGCCACACCCACGGCAAGCAGTGAGACAGCTATTACACTGTTAATCAGATTGATTTTCCGCATAAATCTAAACTCCATATCTTTGGGGATTCCAGTACTTGGTATAAGGCAACTCAAGCACACGAACTATAAGTAGATAGTCCGGGAATAAGAATGGAGAGAGATCCCGCCAGTATTTATGAAACCTCTTGGGTTTAAAGCGATAATTCGGCACGCAGGAGAAATTTCCGTACACGTGCCGGGGAGATCTTATTACAACTAGCCACGCACGTTCAGTACTTCATCGGCGAACGACTCACTGCCCGCAGCGCCACCCTTCAGTCGGACACGGCCGGGCCCTTTTGCAACGCAACCGTTGTCGCCCCCGCCGCTGCTAATCAGCGCTACCTTGCGCGCGTCCGCCGATAAATCTGTCATTCGAATGCAATAAAACCCTGCCTAAGATCCGGCCATGGATCTCCACTATCGGCCTTTGAGGTTTATCCCCGGGCCGATTTTCAAAGTCAGTTATCTACGCGCGTAGATAACTGTAGAAGCAGAGCAAACACACCTAATGGTCATGTCCGGGCCTTCCTTGGATCAGGAGTTTTTTGATGTCGACAGTTGCAAGTGCTATTCCGTCCGGTGCGCCTATCCCATGGGGCGCAGCGGATGAAAGCTTGATAACCCCGCAAGGACGCCGGGAGTTGTATCGCGCCACCCTCGCCTGTTGGCTTGGCACGGCCATGGAGTACGCGGACTTCGCCCTGTATGGCTTGGCTGCGGGGCTTATCTTCGGGGATGTGTTTTTCCCCAATGTGTCGCCCGCCATGGCGTTGCTTTCCACCTTCGCGACCTGGTCGGTGGGGTTTGTGGCGCGGCCGATCGGTGCGCTGTTCTTCGGGTGGCTGGGTGATCGCAAGGGCCGCAAGGTGGTCATGGTCTCTACCGTCGTGTTGATGGGCGCTTCCACCACGTTGATCGGCTTGATCCCCAGTTATGCATCGATCGGTATCTGGGCTCCGGCATGCCTGGTACTGCTGCGTTTTACCCAAGGCTTCGGTGCAGGCGCCGAATTGGCCGCAGGCACGGTGATGCTCGGCGAGTTTGCACCCGCCAAACAACGCGGCCTGATGTCTTCGGTAGTTGCCTTGGGCTCCAACAGCGGGACCCTGCTGGCTTCATTGGTTTGGCTTGCCGTGGTGCAAATGGATCAACAGCAATTGCAGGATTGGGGATGGCGCATTCCGTTCCTCTGCAGTTCGCTGATAGCCCTGGCTGCCCTGTGGCTGCGGCGCAACCTGAGGGAAACGCCGGTGTTTGAACGTCGAAAGGCCGAATTGCAGGCCCAACGCAATCACGCCCTCACCGCCCCTGCGCAGCCCGCAGGCTTCTGGAAAGGCAGCCGGGCGTTTCTCACCATGGTCGGTTTGCGCATTGGCGAGAACGGCCCTTCCTACCTGGCCCAGGGTTTTATCGTCGGCTATGTGGTGAAAGTGCTTGCGGTGGATAAATCTGTCGCGACCCAGTCCGTGTTGATCGCGTCAATTCTCGGCTTTTTGATCATCCCCTTGGCGGGCTGGCTGTCTGACCGGTTTGGTCGACGCATCGTGTACCGCTGTTTCTGCCTGCTGTTGATGCTCTACGCCTTCCCGGCGTTCATGCTGCTGGATTCCCGTGACCCGGCGATTGTCATGGCGACTATCGTGGTCGGCATGGGTCTCGCTTCACTCGGCATCTTTGGCGTACAGGCGGCCTGGAGCGTTGAAATATTCGGCGTAAAAAACCGCTACACCAAGTTGGCCCTGGCCAAGGAACTGGGCTCGATCCTCTCGGGCGGTACCGCGCCGCTGGTGGCTGCAGCGCTGCTGACCTGGACCGGCCACTGGTGGGCGATTGCCGGGTACTTTGTCGCCATGGCCGGGATCGGTTTCGTGACGACCTTTGTCGCCCCGGAAACCCGTGGGCGCGACCTCAACGCGCTGGAAGATGCCATCTAGTTTCATCCCCCTGAAAAACCACTGACGCCTCGTAGAAAGGCGCAAACCCGCACGACTGTTTAACCACAGATCGGGCGAAGCCATGCCTGTAAATCGGCAAATCCATCGGAGCATTTACATGAAACGGTCCACCCTTGCACTGGCAGTCACCACTACGATCCTTGCGCAACAAGCGCTGGCCGCAGGCTTTATCGACGACAGCACGGCGTCGGTCAGCGCGCGTACTTTTTACCTTCGCAGTGATAACCCCAACACCCCAGGCGTTGATCAGAACGAACTGACCCAGGGTTTCAAACTCGACTATCTCTCCGGGTTTACCCAGGGCACTGTCGGTCTCGGCCTCGACGTTCAAGCCATGCAGGCGTTCAACCTTTCCGGGGGGACCCAACACCCTAGCGCCAGCACCTCGAACTCACTCGCACCGGTCGATTCGGACGGCACGCCGGTGGACAGCTGGAGCCGCCTCGGGGCCAACGCCAAGCTTCGCGTGTCCAAGACCGAGTTCCATGCCGGCAGCGCGCTGCAGCCTAACCTGCCGATCCTGGTGGCCAACGACGGCCGGTTGCTGCCGCAAACCTTTGAAGGCGTGACGGTAACGTCCAAAGACATCGATAACCTGACGATCAATGCCGGGCAACTCAACCGCTCCACGGGGCGTGCGTCGTCCAATTCCACAGGGTTGGCCATTGCCGGTGGTACCCAGGACAGCAACTCATTCACCTATGCCGGAGCCGACTGGAAAATCACCCCCACCACGACCCTGCAGTATTACCGTGCCGACCTGAAGGACTATTACACCCAGGATTTTTTTGGCCTGTTGAACACCACGCCGTTGGGTGAAAACTCCCGCTTTAAAACCGACCTGCGCTACTTCAACAGCAAGTCCCAGGGTAAAAACGGCACCACGGGCTACCTCTTCAATAACAACGGCGGCTACGCCAGCGAGCCGGGCAAAGTGGATAACACCACCTGGAGCGCAGCGTTCACCTACTACCTGGGAGGCAACGCCTTCATGCTCGGTCGCCAGCAGGTTTCCGACTCGGGCGGCACTGTTTACCTGAACCAGGGCAACGTAGTGAGCGGCGCCGGCAACAATGAAGGCAACGGCGGCGCCAGCGTCTACCTGATTACTGACGTGATGGATAACTCGTTTATCCGCGCAGGTGAAAACACCAACTTTGCCCAGTACTCCTATGACTTCGCGGCGCTGGGCGTGCCCGGCCTCTCGGCCTCGGCGTTGTACCTGCATGGCGACAACATCCGCTCGGTGGACGGCGCCAGCCGCTACTCGGAGTGGGAACGTGACATGCGGATCGACTACGTGGTGCAGAGCGGTCCGTTGAAAGGGTTTGGCACCTCGTTGCGCGAAGGCAGTTTCCGCAGCGGCATTCCCAACGTGGGTGCGGTGGACCAGGCGCGTGTGATCTTCAGCTACACCTACGCGATCTTCTGACCCTGAAGGGGCTGCGGGTGTCTAAGCGAAGCCGTACACAGGTCATCAAACTGAAATACACCAGCAGTGATAATGCCGCCCATCTCAGCCCCTTCTCTTGCCGTAAACATCTACGCGGGTAGACCTGTTACCGGGTACCGCCCGCGTGTCCATCGACTCACAGGAAATGGCAGGTCGCTTTGACAAAACAGTATCCAACCAGGGCCACACGCGATGATGTGGCCCGCGAAGCAGGCACCTCGGTCGCGGTCGTCAGCTATGTGATCAACGACGGCCCAAGGCCCGTCGCCAAGGCGACGCGCCAGCGTGTACTGGATGCGATAAAACACACCGGTTACCGGCCCAATGGCGTCGCTCAGGCATTGGCTTCGGGCAAAACTCGCACGTATGGGCTGGTGGTGCCGAACATCTCGAATACCTTCATCGCCTCTTTTGCCCATGCGCTGCAACAGGAAGCCTTGGACAACGGCCTGGTCATCCTGCTGGGCGATTCCGGTGACTGCCGCAAGCGTGAACTGAACCTGATCAACAACCTCCTGAGCCAGCGGGTCGATGGCCTGTTCTACACCAGTGTCGACCGCCACCCGCATATCGAGCTGATCCAGGCCAGCGGCACGCCTTTCGTGATGCTCGACCGGGTCAGCCCCAGCCTGGCCGTCAATATGCTGCGGGTCGACGAGCGCGGCGCAGCACGTCAAGTTACCACCCATTTGTTGAGCCATGGTTACCGCGAAGTAGGCATCATTTGTGGCCCCCTGGAAATGCTCAACGCCCAGGACCGCTTGAACGGCTGGCGTGACGCACTGGCTGACCACGGCATTGAAGAACGCGCCGAATGGATATTGCCCGCCAGCTACACGCGGCAAGGTGGGTATGACGCAACACAGCGCATGTTGGCCGACGGCCCCCCCGCCCGCGCGCTGTTCTGCTCCAATGAAGCGCAAGCCATCGGCTGCATTCGGGCCCTGGCGGAACACGGCATAAAAGTCCCCGAACAGGTCGCGCTGGTGTGCTTCAACGGTACCGAGGAGTCGGCGTTTTATGCACCGTCACTGACCACCGTGTGTCAGCCGGTCGGAGACATGGCCAAGGCCGCCATTGCGATGCTGCTGGCCTGGAATGGCGAGGTGAAGCTGCAAGAGTTTTCTCACCGCCTGGTCATTGGCGAGTCCTGCGGATGCGGCGCTGTGCAAACACCGCGAGTCTAAAAAAGAAGGTGAAATGAAACGTTTAATTATTGATTGCGATCCCGGAAACGGGATTGCAGGCGCCAACGTTGACGACGGTCTGGCATTGGCGCTGGCACTGGCGGCACCCGAGCTGTCGCTTGAACTGGTCACCACTGTGGCAGGCAACACGCCCAGCGCCGTGGGGTACAACGTCGCTAAAGACCTGATGGCCAGAACCGGCCGCTCGCTACCCGTGGTCAGGGGCAGCAACCAGGCACTGCAGGAACCCGGCGGCCCCTGGCGCGATGCTCTGGACAACACCGTCCACAAGCGCCAACTCGCGCATTTATGGAATGGCGTGCGCCCTCCCCTTGATTTCGAGGCTCCGGCCCAGGAAGCGGCCGACGCCATAGGCCAGTTGATTTGCGCAAACCCCGGGGAAATCACCCTGGTGGCGATTGGGCCGCTGACCAACGTGGCGCTGGCGATTGAACGCTACCCGGACATGATCAAGGCAGCCAGGCAAATCGTTATCATGGGCGGTGTTTTTGCCCTGGATGACTTCATCAAGGACACCAACTTCGGCTTCGATCCGGAAGCGGCCGACCTTGTCCTCAGTTGCGGTGCGAATATCACCCTGGTGCCCCTGGATGTCACCACGCAAACCTTGATGACTCACCAGGACCTGGACCGTATCCAGCAACTCGATACGCCCCTCGCCAATTTTATCTGTGAGACGTTCAGGCCCTGGATCGATTATTCAATGGCCACCCGCAGCCTCGCCGGTTGCTGGATCCATGACGCTTTGGTGATTGCCTGGTTGCTGGATCCGCGCGTGGCTAACGCCACGCAGTACTACACGGAGGTAGAACTGCGCGCCGGCCGCACGCGCGGCAAAACCTGGCGTTATAAACAGCCCCTGCGGCTGGACGTCGCTATCACGCCGCCCACCAGCGGCCTGGTCAGCGTGTTGCAAACCGTGGACAACCGCTTGCTGCTGGAAATCATCGAACGGTACTTGTCGATGGCGCCTCTCAAATCATCGGCGAACTACTGACTACCCGCAGCGCCAAGCCTTCATACGCATCCAGCGTGATGGTGAAATCACCCTCGGGCGTCAAATCACCCTCCACCCGCTCATTGATGATGTCCACCACCGGCCCGGGCGCAATATCGGGCAGGTGCAGGGTTTCAGTAATCGGCGTCGAGCCGAAGTTCAGCGCCGTGATCTGGGTACCTTTGCCCGCCGGCAGCTCGTGCACCATGATCAACAGCCCCGGGTGCTGCACATCCGGCACCAGGATCTGGCGGCTGGCGGCGATGTCGTAGGCTCGGCGCACCGCGAGGATTCTTTGCAGTTGCGAGGCAAACGAATCCGGGTCGGCCAACTGGCTGATCAGGCTGCCATACAAGGTTTTCGGGCGTGGCATCTGCCCGGCGGATTGCTCCGCATCCGGATTCAGGTCCACCAGGTCATAGGCGCCGCGATGGATCCAGCGTGTGTCGCCATCCAGCATCAAGTGGGCCACCTCCTGCGCCGGTAACGGCAATGCGCCCACCAGGTCCCAGCCGGACAGTGCAAACACCCCCGGTTGCATCGCGTTGTACATCACCAGCAGCAGGTGAATCTGGCGGATCTGCTGGATATCCGCCGGGGTAATCGCCTCAAGGTCGCGAATGCCCAGCGCCGCCGTGATGATGCTGGCGGTGGTGCAGGACACGCCGTTGGTCACGAACTTCAGGTTATACGGCGCGTGTTCGCCAGCCAGGCGTTCGTACATCTGCTCACGGATATGCTCGCGCAGGATGCCGCCGGGAAAGGTCTGCCCCTGATAGAGGTAGGTGTCATGGGCGTGCAACGTCCAGAAGTGCACCAGTTCCAGGGTCAGCTCGTCATGGTTCTGCAAGGCGTGGATCAGCGAGCCGGGGTCGATGCCCAGGGTGTGCATCTCCCGCAGCATCAGGCGCAGGAATTCGGTGTCGCCCATCAATAACGCGTGCTGGTAAGCCGGGCGCGTGATGAAGTCGTAGGACAGGTCGGCGCCGCCGTGGGACATGGCGGCGATGTCGTCCACCGTCAGGTTCAGTTCCTGGAAGCTGAAACCGCCCGCCTTGCGAATCGCGCCGCCCAGGATCTGGTTGCCGGTGATGGACAGCGGATGGCTTTCAGACCAGGCGTTACCTTCCAGTTTTCGTTCCACACCGAGGAAACCGTTGGCATCCAGGCGCAGGATTTTCGCCCCCATCACGTCGATGGCGTGCAGGGCGTCGCCGATGATCATCTGCTGCGCGGCGAAGGTCGGGTCCAGCCAGTTCAGCGACGGCTGCCCTTCCTTGAAGTAATGCAGGTACACCCAGCGGCGGGGCTTGCCGTCCACGCCGATGACCACATCGGTCGCGCTCCAGTCGGTTTCCTTGACCCCGGGTTCGAAGAAGATCACCCGTTGCAACTGGCCGACGATGTAGTGCTTGTCCCTGAGCACGTCGACCTGCTGCGGGCTGAGGTTCTGCGCATCGCGGCCCTCGCTGATGTCGGGCAGCAGCGGCCAGTCTTCTTCGCGGATCTCCACCATGTGGTAGAGCCCGGGATAGTCTTCGTAGGCCATCTCGGCCAGGCGGAAGTCCGCGCCCTTGCCGGTGTGGGACGGGATCACATCGTCGATGATCACTGCGTTGTGCGCGGCGGCCATGCGGGCCAGCGCCTGAAGCTGGGCTTCGGTGCCCAGTTGCGGGTCGATGTCGAAGCTGATGCGGTCAAAATTGCCGTCGATGGTGGGGGTGGGGGTGTGCTCGGTGCCGGAAAGACCGCCCGAGCGTTTCAATGGACCGTTGTGAATGCCCTGGATGCCGATTTTTGACAGCGCGTGCCACAAGGTTTCATCGCCCAGGGCCTCCAGTACGCTGCCGTTCTCGCGGGTGACGATGGACGCCGGATAGGCCGTGAACCACACCGATGCCAGGGCTGAAGCATCACGGGGCCGGGTATGGGCATATGGCTGTTGCCACAACCGGCCTTGCCCCGAATAAAGCCTGGCGCGTTGCTTGGCGGCATGCAGCATCGATTGTTCCACCAGCCAGGCCACATGTTTCTTATCGGCGTCCGTCATAAATCAATCACCTGCACCCATGAAGTAGTCGGTTGCGGTGGCTGCATATGAACCACCGTTCGTTACTGTATGAGGCCCCGGGCGGCGATTCGTTGCATCCGGGATGGCGACCCTTCCCCGGCCTAGACCCAGCCGCCGTCCACAATGAAGTTCTGTGCGGTACACATCGCCGATACATCAGAGGCCAGGAACAGCGCCATATTGGCGATATGTTCCGGCTCCACACTGCCCGGCAGGCACTGGCTGCGGGCGATCAACTCCCGGGCCGCGTCATCCACCCACATCGCCAGTTGTTTCTCGGTCATCACCCAGCCCGGCACCAGCGTATTGACCCTGATACGGCTGGGCCCAAGCTCCCGCGCCAGGGCCCGGGTCATGCCGTGGGCGGCGGCTTTGCTGGCGGCATATACCGGGTAGCCGCTGGAAGCCATCATCCAGCCGATGGAACCCAGGTTGATGATCGACCCGCCGCCTGCGGCCTTCATCATCGGCACCACGGCCCGGGCCGCGAAAAACCCGTGCTTCAGGTTGACCGAAATCAGTTGGTCGAACCGCTCCGAGTCGATTTCATCCAGGGTGTGCCGAACGTCGTTGGCGGCATTGTTCACCAGCACGTCGATCGGTCCAAGGCTCTGCGCCAGGCACGCTATCGCGGCCTTGTACGCGATCTCGTCGGTGATATCGCAATGGGCGAATTCGACGGCATGGCCCTCGGCCGACAATATCGCCGCCAATCGGTCGCCCTGCCCTTGCGCCCGGTCCACGAAGGCTACCTTGGCCCCCTGGCGTGCGAAGGCACGCACCATGGCCTCGCCTATCCCGGAAGCACCGCCGGAGATCAGCACGGTTTTATCCCGCAGGTCCGGGTACATCGCCTGCGCGCCGGGCTGTTTTTCAGTGTTCATGGGGCAGTCACTCCGCTGTATTTAGTCTTATTTTATATTGCATGTTTTGCGATATTGGCTATAAATCAGCCCTGCAGCCGAATAAATAGTAGAACTATTTAATCAACAACAATAAAGGTAGCTCAGTCATGCGGCAATCCCGATTCCTGCTTACCGGCCTTGGCCTCTCCCTGGCGGTGGCCAGCCTGGGCGCTCAGGCGGCTGGCTTGTCCAGCGAACACAAACCCTTCGGCAAAACCAATGACGGCACCGCCGTCGAGCAGTATGTATTGCGTAACAGCCATGGCGTACAAGCCACGGTCATCACCTATGGCGCGGTCTTGCAGTCGCTGAAAGTACCCGACAAACACGGCCAGTTCGCCGACGTGGTGCTGGGGTTCGATGACGTCCAGGGCTACCAGGCCGGTACCGCGTTCTTCGGCGCGACCATCGGCCGTTTTGGCAACCGCCTGGACAAGGGCAGCTTTGAACTGGACGGCAAACGCTATCAAGTGCCCCTCAACGACGGGCCGAACTCGCTGCACGGCGGCCCGCAAGGTTTCGACAAGCATGTGTGGAAAGCCCAGCCGGTCAAGCAGGACGATTCGGTGGGCGTGACCCTGAGCTACCTGTCCAAGGACGGCGAGATGGGTTTCCCCGGCAACCTGAAAGTCGATGTCACCTATAGCCTCAACGACAAGAACGAACTGCACATCGACTACAAGGCCACCACCGACAAACCCACGGTGCTCAACCTCACCAACCACAGTTACTTCAACCTCGCCGGCGCCGGCAGCGGTGATGTGCTCAAGCAGGTCGCCACCCTGCATGCCAGCCATTACACCCCGGTCAACAGCACCCTGATTCCCACCGGCGAACTGGCCCCGGTCGCCGGCACGCCGATGGACTTTCTCAAGCCCACTGCCATCGGCCAGCACATCAAGGACGATCATCCCCAGCTGAAATTCGCCGAACCTAAACAAGGTGGCTTTGACTTCAACTGGGTGCTGGATGCCAAGGGTGATATCGGCAAACTGGCCGCCGACGTTCGTGACCCGCAGTCCGGTCGCCGCTTGCAACTGTATACCAGCGAGCCTGGCGTGCAGTTCTATACCGGCAACTTCCTCGACGGGACGATCAAGGGCAAGGGTGGCAAGCCTTACGCCCACTGGAGTGCGTTCACCCTGGAAACCCAGCATTTTCCCGACGGCCCCAACCAGCCGAGCTTCCCCTCTACCCGTCTCGATCCTGGTCAGACCTACACGCAGAATACCGTGCTGAAATTCTCTGCTGACTAAACCTGTGGGAGCTGTCGAGCTTTGGCGAGGCTGCGATGACGTCGGCACTATCAATATCCAAGGTACCTGACCCACCGCTATCACAGCCTCCGCTGAAGCTCGACAGCTCCCACAGTACCGGCGTTAGCAGGGCTGCCGGGAAACGTCAGCGGCCATCAGTTCCACAAACCGATCTTTTCCAGCTCCTGTTTGAAGTTCTCGCGGGTGATCAGCGTCACCTCATCCATCGCCGTGTACTTCGGCGGCTCCTTACCCGTAGTGACCCACTCGAACATCATGCTCGCGGTGTTGTAGCCCTCGATGTGCGGGCTGGGCAGCATCGAGCCGAAGAAGCCGCTGTTGGCTTTCTTCAATTCGCCAATGGCATCGGTGCCGTTGATGCCGATGCCGATGACATTCGCCGCCGCAAACCCGGCGCTTTCGGTGGCGCGCACGCCGCCAAGCACGGTGTTGTCATTCATGCCGCCGATGATCAGGTTTTTCGCGCCGCCGGGCAGCTTGACCAGCGCCGAGTTGGTGGCGTCCATGCTGCCGGGGACGTCGAGGGTCTTGAGGGCTGCGTACAGGATGTGGTCATCCGGAATACCCGCAGCCTTCAGGGATTTGACCGAGCCATCAGTGCGCTTTTTACCGGTATCGAGTTCGTTGTAGGTGTTGATCACCGCATAGGTGTCCTTCCAGTCCCAGCCACGTTTTTTCGCTTCAGTGGCCATGGCACTGCCCTGCTTCTCGCCCACTTCAAACGCGGCCATGCCCAGGTAAGGCACGTCTTCCATGAAGTTGCCCTTGGCGTCCACAAAACGGTCATCCACGGCGATCACTTTCAAGCCGTTGGCTTTGGCCTTGGCCATGATCGCCGGGCCGAGGGACACGTCCGGCGGGCAAATCACAAAACCCTTGGCACCGTTGGCCGCCAGGCTGTCGATGGCCGAGAGGGTTTTCTCGCCGTCGGGCACGGCGATCTTGATCACCTCGAAGCCCTTGTCCTTGCCGGCCTTTTCGGCGAAGGCCCATTCGGTCTGGAACCAGGGCTCTTCCGCCTGCTTGACCAGAAAGCCGATCTTCACCGGCTCGGCCGCCAGCAACAGGCTGCTCAGGCCGACGGCGGACACCGCCACAGCGGCGCAGCACAGGGAACGGATACCACGACGACGATTCATAGGGTGACTCCTTGTTGTTGTTTTTGAGTGCGTTAAACAGCCTGTTGGTTATCCTGCAAAGCGGTGGCAGGTTTTCCCCGGCACATCGACCTCAATGGCCAGCACCGCACCGTCCAGCGGGTGATCCAGCGGGCTGGCGGCACTGGTGATGTACAAGGTCTTGAGGTCGGGGCCTGCGAACACGCAACTGGTGGGACGGCTGACCGGCAATTCGATGACCCGGTCAACTTCACCGTCCGGCGTCAGCCGCAGCAGGCAGCTGCCGTCCCAGCGGGCGTTCCAGATATAGCCTTCGGCGTCCATGGCCGAGCCGTCCGGGCCGCCCCGGGAGTGAGGCCCGAACCAGACTTGCGCAGGTGCGAGCTGGCCCTGTTCATTAATCGGATATTGATAGAGCGTGCCGTCCAGGCTGTCGCCGAAATGCACGTGGGTGGCGGCGTCGTTCCAGAGCAAGGTGTTGGGAATGCCCAAGCCTTGCAGCAACGGCGTGACCTGCCCGTCGGTATCGACCCGGAACAGGCCGCCGGAACGTCGCAGCACCGGCAAGTCTTCACCGTGCTCGCCGATGTTGTTCTGCATGGTGCCCAGCCACAGCCGGCCCTGGGCGTCGCAGCGGGCTTCGTTGGCACGGTTGCCCGCTTGCGGATCGGCGACGCAAAGCAAGGTCAGGCGCGGATCGCTCGGCGTCGAATCGAGGTCGAGACGATACACGCCGCTGCTCAGGGTCACCAGTGCATCGCCGCTGGCGCACGGAATAAACGCCGAGACCGGCTCAGGCAATTGCCAGGTGTGCAATTGCCCGCCCTGCAGGCGCAAGGCCTGCTGGCCGATGATGTCCACCCAATACAAGGCCTGGCCCGGTACATCCCAGAACGGCCCTTCGCCCAGCCGAGCCCGGTGCGGTGTGACTGCGGTCCACGACATGAAACCTCCTGCTTTCTTGTTGTTTTCAGGTGGTACCGGTTACAGCGCGTCGCGCGACGGCTGCCCATCTACCAGACGCTGAATGCGCAACGGGTTGGCATTCTTCAGCGCGTCGGGGAGCAGGCTATCAGGGTAATTCTGAAAGCACACAGGTCGCAGGAAACGCTCGATCGCCAGGGTGCCCACGGAAGTGCCACGGGCATCCGAAGTCGCCGGATACGGCCCGCCATGGACCATCGCGTCACACACCTCGACGCCCGTGGGGTAGCCGTTGAGCAGGATGCGGCCAACCTTTTGCTCCAGCAGCGGCGTCAACTCGCCGAACTGGGTGAAATCCGCCGGCTCGCCGATGATCGTCGCGGTCAATTGGCCGTGCAGGCCGTGCAACGCCGCAGTGAGTTGGGCCTGGTCGGCGACTTCCACGAACACCGTGGTGGGGCCGAACACTTCCTCCTGCAGCACTTCATCGCCGTTGATCAGCAGGCTGGCGTCCGCTTTGAATAGCTGTGGCTGCGCCTGATTGCCGGTTTGCGTCTGGCCCGCCAGGTGCTCGATGCCAGGATGGGCCAGCAGCGTGTGCAGGCCTTTGCCGTAGCTGTTCAAGGTGCCGGCATTGAGCATGGTTTGCGCGGGCTGGCCGCCGATCAGTTGGGCGACCTGTTGGGTGAAGCCTGTGAACGCTGGCGAGGCAATCCCGATCACCAGCCCCGGGTTCGTGCAGAACTGGCCGCACCCCTGCACCACCGAGGCGACCAGGTCGCGGGCGATGGTGTCTGCCCGGGTTTGCAGGGCCTGGGGCAAGACGATCACCGGGTTGATGCTGGACATCTCGGCGAACACCGGGATCGGTTGCGGGCGTGCCACCGCCATATCGCACAACGCCCGGCCGCCTTTGAGCGAGCCGGTGAAACCCACGGCCTGGATCGCCGGGTGCTTGACCAGCGCTTCCCCCACACCGCCGCCGAAGATCATGTTGAACACGCCGCCGGGCATACCTGTGCGCTCGGCCGCCCGCATGATCGCATCGGCGACCCGCTCGGCGGTGGCCATGTGGCCGCTGTGGGCCTTGAACACCACCGGGCAACCGGCCGCCAGCGCGGCGGCGGTGTCGCCACCGGCAGTGGAAAAAGCCAGGGGGAAATTGCTCGCCCCAAACACCGCGACCGGCCCCAGGCCGATGCGGTATTGGCGCAGATCCGGGCGCGGCAAGGGCTGACGATCCGGCAGCGCCTGGTCGATCCGCGCGCCGTAGAAATCACCGCGCCGCAGTACCTTGGCGAACAACCGCATCTGGCCGCTGGTACGACCGCGCTCACCCTGGATACGCCCGGCGGGCAACGCCGTTTCGCGGCAGACCAGGGCGACAAAGTCATCGCCCAGGGCGTCCAGTTCATCGGCTATCGCCTCCAGGAACGACGCACGATGCTGCGCGCTCAGGCTGCGATAAGCCGGGTAAGCCTGAGCGGCGGCGTTGGCCGCGGCGTCGACCTCCTGCGCGGTGGCCTGGTAGAAATCAAAGGGCAATGCCTCGCCACTGGTGGCGTCGATGCTCTGCAGGGTGATGCTGCCGGCAGCGCTGCGCTGGCCGCCGATGTAGTTGTGGCCACAAATCCGGGTCATGCCTGTCTCCTTCAAAGGGTGCCTATGCCGCCAGGTGCCACGCCGCTGTTGGCCACGGCAATGCCGTTGATCAATGGCGCGCCGAATTCGGCCTGGCTGATTTCAAACACATCGCCTGGCTGGGTACGAATGCCGTCGGCAAACGACAAGGTGGCGGTGCCGAAGAAATGGATATGCACGTCACCTGGGCGCAGGAACTGGGTGTATTTGAAATGGTGGTATTCAAGGTTTTCGAGGCTGTGGCACATGTTGGCTTCGCCACTGAGGAATTCGTGCTGCCACAACACCTCGCCATTGCGCACGATACGGCTGGTGCCCGCCAGGTGCCGGGGCAGTTCACCTAGGCGCAACTCGGGACCGTAGCTGCAACTGCGCAGCTTGGAGTGGGCCAGGTACAGGTAATTCTTGCGCTCCATCACGTGGTCGGAAAACTCGTTGCCCACCGCGTAGCCCAGGCGATACGGCTTGCCGTCGTGACCAATCACATACAGCCCGGCGATTTCCGGCTCTTCGCCGGCGTCTTCGGCAAACGCTGGCCACGGGAATGGCTGGCCCGGACGCACCACGATGCTGCCGTCGCCCTTGTAGAACCATTCCGGCTGCACACCGGCCTGGCCAGAAGCCGGTTTGCCGCCCTCCACGCCCCATTTGAAGATGCGCATGCTGTCGGTCATCGCGCTTTCGTCACTGGCGTTCTGGTGCATCTTGTCCCGCGCCGACGCACTGCCCAGGTGGGTCAGGCCGGTACCGCTGACCAGCGTGTGGGCCGGGTCCGGGTGATCCAGCGGTGGCAAGATCTTCTGCGCGGCCAGCAGTTTGGCGTAGTCGTGGCTCTCGGCCAGGCCGAGGTGGTCTATGTGCTGTTGCAGGGTGACGCCAGCCTCGATGGCGGCGAGTGCCAGGTCGCGTACCGTGCGGGCGGCCCGCACCTCGCGTACCTGATCGCCGTCGACCACGCCCACTCGGCGTTCGCCGTTGTTCAATTCAAACTGCACTAACCCCATGAGTGTTCTCCTGATTGCCAATTAAGTACGCGTGGCGCCACGGGCGCTGGCGGCGAACTGGTCGGGCGGCAGCACGTGCCTGCGCTCCAGCAACCGATAGACCACCCCGGTCAACACCACCCCGAACAGCATCACGCACGCCAGGAAGTACAAGCCCGACGCAAGGTTTCCGGTGTACTCCTTGAGGGCGCCGATCACGAACGGCCCGATGTAGCCGCCGAGGTTGCCCACCGAGTTGATCAAGGCGATGCCCGCCGCTGCACTCGCGCCGGCAAAGAAACGTCCCGGCAAGGTCCAGAACACCGCCGTGCAAGAAAACAGCGCAAACGCCACCAGGCACAGCGCTGCCAGTTGCCACAGCGGCACTTTCAGCCAGGCGCTGAGGAACAGGCCGATGGCGCCCAACACGTAGAGCACGGCAAGATGACCGTAGCGATCATTCAGGCGATCGGAACTGCGCGGGACGATCAGCAAACCGATGATCCCGAAGATGTAGGGCACTGCCGACACAAACCCGGTGGTCAGGTCGCTGCCGCCAAACTGCTTGATCAAGGTCGGCAGCCACAGGCCCAGCCCATAAATGCTCAAGGTCACCGGCAAGTAGAACAGCGCCAGCAGCAGCACGCGTTTGTCCTTCAGCGCATGCAGCGGGTTGCCGTGCCGGGTCTGGCCGTAGGCTTGCAGGTCTTTGGCCAGCTCGCCGGTGAGCCAGGCCTTCTCCGCCTGGTCCATCCATTTCACCTGTTGCGGCCCATCCGGCAGGTAGCGCAGCACCGGCCAGGTCAGCAGGATCGCTGGGGTGCCGATGACGATGAACAACCACTGCCAGCCGTGCAGGCCGAGTATCCCGTCCATGCCGAGCAAGCCGCCCGCCACGGGGCCGGTGATCATCATGGCGATGGGTTGGGACAGGATGAACAGCCCGAGGATCTTGCCGCGGTGCCTCACCGGGAACCATTGGGTGATGTAGTAGAGGACACCCGGGAAGAACCCGGCTTCGGCGGCGCCCAGCAGAAAGCGCATCACATAGAAACTGTGGGGGCCCTGGACGAATGCCATGCCGATGGTTATCGCGCCCCAGGTCACCATGATTCGTGCGAACCAGCGCCGCGCGCCGAAACGGTCGAGCATCAGGTTGCTGGGGATTTCCAGCAGGAAGTAGCCAATAAAGAACAGCCCTGCTCCCAGCCCATACGCCGCATCGCCGATGCCGACATCCGCGCCCATGTGCAATTTGGCGAAGCCCACGGCCGAGCGATCCACGTAGGCAATCAGGTACAGCAAGATCAGGAAGGGAATCAGTTTCAGCGTGATGCGACGTATCAGCCGCTGTTCCTGGCTCATGTGAGCGGTCTCCGATTGTTATTTTTATAGAGCGTTTCGGGTCGCCTCTCGCGGAAAACCGCCAGGGCCAGGCCTCGTTGAATCTGACTATATAGTAATACTATTTAATCAACAACACTTCCAAATGCCCGAATTTACGCCTATGTTAAGCCGAGAATGGATCAATATAGTCTTACAATAAGAGAGTCAGCCATGTCCGAGAAAAAGCCCGTCCTGCGCTCCGCAAGCTGGTTTGGTACCGCCGATAAAAACGGCTTCATGTACCGCAGCTGGATGAAAAACCAGGGGATTGCCGATCATCAGTTCCACGGCAAACCGATCATCGGGATCTGCAATACCTGGTCGGAGCTGACGCCCTGCAACGCGCACTTCCGCCAGATTGCCGAGCATGTGAAACGCGGCGTGATCGAAGCCGGTGGCTTTCCGGTGGAATTTCCGGTGTTCTCCAACGGCGAATCGAACCTGCGCCCCACCGCGATGCTCACCCGTAACCTGGCCAGCATGGACGTGGAGGAAGCCATTCGCGGCAACCCCATCGACGGCGTGGTGCTGCTGACCGGCTGTGACAAGACCACCCCGGCGCTGCTGATGGGCGCCGCCAGTTGCGACGTGCCGGCGATCGTCGTCACCGGCGGGCCGATGCTCAATGGCAAGCACAAGGGCCAGGACATCGGCTCGGGCACCGTGGTGTGGCAGCTCAGCGAACAGGTCAAGGCGGGCACCATTACCCTCGACGATTTCCTCGCGGCCGAAGGCGGCATGTCCCGCTCGGCGGGCACCTGCAACACCATGGGCACCGCCTCGACCATGGCCTGCATGGCCGAAGCACTCGGCACTTCCCTGCCCCACAACGCGGCGATTCCCGCGGTGGATGCGCGGCGTTATGTACTGGCGCACATGTCCGGCATGCGTGCGGTGGAGATGGTGCGTGAAGACCTGAAGCTGTCGAAGATCCTGACCAAGGAGGCTTTCGAAAACGCGATTCGTGTGAACGCAGCCATCGGCGGCTCGACCAACGCGGTGATTCACCTGAAAGCCATCGCCGGGCGCATCGGCGTCGAGCTCGACCTGGACGACTGGACCCGCATGGGCCGTGGCATGCCGACCATCGTCGACCTGCAGCCGTCCGGGCGCTTCCTGATGGAGGAGTTCTACTACGCTGGCGGCCTGCCGGCGGTGCTGCGCCGCCTCGGTGAGGCCAACCTGATCCCGCACCCGAATGCCTTGACCGTCAACGGCAAGTCCCTCGGCGAAAACACACGGGAAGCGCCGATCTACGGCCAGGACGAAGTGATCCGCACCCTCGACAACCCGATCCGCGCCGACGGCGGCATTTGTGTGCTGCGGGGCAACCTCGCGCCACTGGGTGCAGTCCTCAAGCCCTCGGCTGCCAGTCCCGAGCTGATGCAGCATCGCGGGCGTGCCGTGGTGTTCGAGAACTTCGACATGTACAAGGCACGGATCAACGACCCGGAACTGGACGTGGATGCCAACTCGATCCTGGTGATGAAAAACTGCGGGCCCAAGGGTTATCCGGGCATGGCGGAAGTCGGCAACATGGGCTTGCCGGCCAAACTGCTGGCCCAGGGCGTGACCGACATGGTGCGGATTTCCGATGCGCGCATGAGCGGCACGGCCTACGGCACCGTGGTGTTGCACGTGGCGCCGGAAGCGGCGGCCGGCGGTCCATTGGCGACGGTCAAGGAAGGCGACTGGATCGAACTCGATTGCGCCAATGGCCGCCTGCACCTGGACATCCCGGACGCCGAACTGGCGGCCCGCATGGCCGACCTTGCGCCGCCCGAGCAGCTGATTGTCGGGGGCTACCGGCAGCTGTACATCGACCACGTATTACAGGCAGACCAGGGCTGCGACTTCGACTTCCTGGTGGGCTGCCGTGGCGCCGAAGTGCCGCGTCATTCCCACTAATTGGGACGGGAGCAATGTTATGATGCCGCGTATTTCGCCAGAGTAGCCTCCCTGTTATGGATCAGCAGCCGACCAAGCCGCGCAAGAGCATGCACGCCCAAATCGTCCAGGACTTGGGCATGCACATCGTTTCCGGGCGCTTCAAGCCGGAAGAACGGTTGCCCATGGAGGCCACCTTGTGCGAGGAGTACAAGGTCAGCCGCTCGGTATTGCGTGAGGCGACCCGGGTGCTCAGCGCCAAGGGCCTGGTGATTTCCAAGCCCAAGGTCGGCGCCGTGGTGCGCCCACGGGTGCAGTGGCACTTGCTGGACCCGGACGTGCTGACCTGGCTGATGCAGTCGACACCCCACAGCGAGTTTTTCAACACCCTGGCCGGTGTGCGCCGGATCCTCGAGCCGGAAATCGCCGCGATGGCCGCGACCACCGCCACCGACACCGACATCGCCACCATCGAAAAAGCCTACCTCGGCATGGAAACCGCCAATACCCACGAAACGTTGCTGCAGGCCGACCTGGACTTCCACCGGGCGATTGCCGATGCGACCCGCAACGACTTGCTGGCCTACATGTGCAATATGCTGTCGCTGCCACTTCGCGAGTCCATCAACATCACCAACCGTCGCCCCGACATCCAGGGCCTCAGCCTGCCCCGGCACAAAGCGATCCTCACCGCGATCAAGAACCGTGACGCCCTTGGCGCGCGGCATGCCTCCCTGGTGCAACTGGACGATACCCGGGTGGCGCTGGACACCGTGATGAACGTGCTGACGCCGCTGTAGCGCCAGGCAACCCACCGTCAAGTCGAGGCCGCCCTTGGATTACTTCGCTGCGTTAACCGCCTTTGTCGAAGCCGCCGAGGGCAATAACTTCTCCCGTGCCGCCGACCGGCTTGGCATCAAGGCTTCCACGGTTTCACGCTACGTGAAGGACCTTGAACAGGACCTCGGCATCGCCTTGTTCAACCGCTCTACCCGTACGCTGCACCTGACCGAGGGTGGCCAGACATTCCTGACGCACGCACGCCGGGTGCTGGACGAGCTGGAACAAGCCAAGGCGGCCACCTCCGCGCTGAACGAACAACCACGGGGCGTGCTCAAGCTCAACCTGCCGCCCGCCTTTGCCCGCCACCATATCCTTCCCACCTTGAATGCCTTCCTGGCCCGCTACCCGCAGATCAAGCTGGAACTGGTGCTGGACGACAGCCACGTCAACCTGATTCATGCCGGCGCGGACCTGGCGATCCGCATTGGCACCCTGGCGGATTCCACGTTGAAGGCACGCAAGATCTGCGATGAGCGCTACCGGCTGGTGGCCAGCCCGGCGTTTTGCCGGGAGTATCCGGCGCCGGTCAACCCTGCCGACCTGGCTGCCATGCCGGCGATTCTGGGGGCGGCTGACAGTGCATTTGCCAACGGGCGTGAGGTGTCACCGCTGGTGCATAAAGACAGCATCCGGATCAACGACCTGGACGCACAATTGATCGCCGCACAACAGGGCCTGGGATTTGCCTTGCTGCCCGACTGGCTGGTAGCCAAACCCATTCAAACCGGCGAGTTGCTGGTGTGGTTGCCTGAGTGGGATATCCGCATCGCAGGCCGTGAATCGGCGGTGTGGTTCGTGTATCCACCCAAGCGCATCGTGTCTTCCAAAGTGCGGTGCTTCATCGACTTTATCGTCGAGCAGATGGGCGAAACACCGCACTGGAAGCGTTTCAACTGAAGCGGATATCCAGCGACCGCAGATAGGTTTGCAGCCCCGCATCCTGGATCGGAATCAGGAAGGCTTCCGTATCGGACTCGTTGAAGTGAGCATGCCAGTAGCCTGGCGGGGTGACGAACGCCAGGCCCGGCGACCAGTCGACCCGCACCGGGTTGCGGATCTGCCCATCGGCGTCCAGTTCGGTGCCCACCAGCGAATAGCAGCCCTTGGGGCAATCAATGATGAAATCCAGCGCAATCGACTGGTGTCGGTGGGGCTTCTGAATCGAGCCGGCGGGCAGAATCCCATACATCGCCCACAGCACATGGGTCACGGTACGGGTCTGCGGGAAGTTGCGATTGCCCAGCAGGATGCTGATACGGCTACGGTCCTGGGCGCGGGGATCATCGGCCGCTTCCCGCAGTTTTGCGTTGGCCAGCTCCGCGGGATACAGCGTCGGCACGAAGCGATCGGCACTGCGGGTCACGCCCAGGTAACGCAACAGCGGCTCATCGTGGACGTAATACAGGCGCGCATCCTCTGATGCGCTGAACCGCGCTTGCTGCAGACCTGGCAGCGCAATGAAGCAGCCTTTGGTCCAGTCGATGCGGTGCGCGCCCTGAACCACACTGCCCTGCCCGGCGATGACATAAAACACCTGTGAGGTGGCGTTGGGGTGCAGTTCCAGCGTATCGCCGGCGTTCAGGCGAATGAAGTTCGCACACAGCCCCGGACCGGTGGCCGGACCTTCGCAACCCAAGGCATCGCTGAGGTCCAGCGGCACTACCCGAGAGGGCCCACTGTCGTACAGCGAGGCCGGGAAGCTGTGATAGGGAATGCGGGTGATCAGGTTGGCGCTGATGGGATTGGCGGCCTTGCTGTATTCAAAGTATTCGGCATCGAGCAGGTGCAGCGGTTGGGTATCGGCCACGTCAGGCTTGAATTCGCTATTCATTATGATCACCTCAATCTACGACTGGATTTCGCATGCCCCGTAGGACGTTGCGACGGTGACAGAACTATAGGCACTGTACGGCAGTGGATTAACCCCCCAAGTCGCACAGCAGTTGTGCGACCAGGGGCAGGTAAATTGTTAAAAGTAGTACTTGGCGACCAACTCATACTCATCCTGCCCCGTATAGTCGCCTTGCTTGTTCCTGGCCATATCGAACTTCCTCTCCAGGCCAATCGCCAAAGTGTCATGCAAGGTGATCAGGGCAAAACCGGCCACCGAGTAGCCGCTGCGCCCTGAGCTGTTCTTGTCCGAGAACAGGTTGATCCCGCCATACGCCTTGAAGAATCCCAGCTCGCCCATTTCCGGAAACGAATAGCTGCTGTAAGACTCCAGTGCCTTAGCCTCGCGATAACCACTGGCGGTGGGCGCTGATGCATTCAGGTTGCGGTACTCGCCGTAAACCACCGCGTGATACCAGGGCGCATTGGTGTAGGTCACCCCCGACAACCAGCCTTCGACATTCGGGTGCCGAGTGTTGAGTTGAGCGTGGCCGTCCAGTGAACGCTCGCTCATTTCGGTGTAGCCGTAGGCCAGGCGCAATGACCAATGATCCGCCGGGCGCCAGACAGTACCCACCTGGTACAGCGCATTGCGGGAGCTGTCGACGAATTTGCCGGCGCCCACGCTGCTGGGGTTGACGGAGTTGTGTACCGGGCCGGTGCCCAGGCCATACATCACGCCAAATTCGAAATCGTCGCTTCTTACCCGGTAATACAGGGTTTTGTTCGGCCGGGAGAAGCCCAGCAACTGGTTGCCGCCATACCCATTGAACGTGCCCTGCCCTTTAGTGCCGTAGCCCAAATACCAGTCGGTGATCGAACCCACCATGTCGAAGGTCAGGGACTTTTGCTGACCGTAGCTCAGTTGCCCCCAGCGCGCATTGCGCACGAACACATACTGGAAACGCTTGGTCTGGGCGGCGGTGCCGTCGTAGTAGAACGGGTCGTAGGCCCATTCCTGACGCATGCCCACGGCCCACTGCGAGTCGAGCTGGTGGGTGTAGATCATGTTGATGCGGTGGCCGATGCTGCCGGTGTGACGGCCCTGGATGTAGACCTTGTCGTTTGACGCGAAAATGCCCTGGGCGTGCAGCTCCAACCGATCGCTGTCGGTCTTGATCAGATCGATGGCCATGGCTGGCTGCACGCTGCACAGCGCCAGGAAGCACGCCAGGATAAAACGATGACGCACGCAAAAGCCTTGTCCAGTTGGACGAACAGAGAAATTCATCGGTGAAAGCTCCCGCTGCGCCACCAGGCAATGGCGCAGACGTTCAAGAGGTAGGTGACGCTAAAGCCTGGATATTTTTATTTTTATGGGGTGTAACGGTCAGAACGAGACGACGTGGCTGGCCCTCACGTTGTCCGACGCACTGGCGAGTTTCAAGGTGCGCTGGCCTCGCGGCAGCTCCCAGGATTGGGTCTTCACCGCCCAATACTGGAGCTTGCGCAGCGGCACGGTGATGGACACCGCCCGAGTCTCCCCGGCCTTGAGGCTGACCCGATCAAACCCGACCAGGGTCTGCGGCGCGAACTCGGCACCTTCGACCTTGTGTTGCGGTGCACTCAGGTACAGCTGCGGTACTTCATCCCCCGCAACGCCACCACTGTTGGTCAGTTTGAAATCAACCTTGAGGTCGCCATTGCCCAGGCGATAGGTTTGCAGCGCGCTGTAATCGAAGCGGCTATAGGACAACCCATAACCGAATGGGAACAGCGGTGCCTTATGCTGCGACTCAAACCAGCGGTAGCCGATATTGACGCCCTCGGTGTAACTGACCACGCCATCCAGTTGCTGGCCACGCTCGGGGTACTTGGGATCGGTGGCGGGATAGTCCTGCAGGCTGCGGGCCCAGGTAAACGGCAGGCGGCCTGCAGGGTTGCTGCGGCCGGTGAGGATGTTCGCAGTCGCAGGGCCGCCTTCATCACCTGTCCACCACATCTGCACCAGGCCCTTGACCTTGTCCAGCCATGGCATCGCGACCGGGCTGCTGGTGTTGAGCACCACTACGAGATTGGGATTGATCGCGGCGATTTCTTCGATCAGTTTGTCCTGGTCGCCCGGCAAACCAAACTGTGGGTCGGTACGCGCCCAGGCAAAAAATACGACCTTCTTCGCGCTGCGGGCAGCAGCCAGCGCCTGCGCCCGGTTGGCTTCGCGCATGGCAGGCGTGACCCACGCCAGGCGTACTTGAACCGGTTCACCAGACGTGTCGTTATAGGTGCTGACTTCAATCAGATGTTCGCCACGGCTGAGCTTGACCATCCGCCGCACGTTGTTGAGGCCATCGGTGGTTGGCATCAGGGCATCCTGCCCCGGATGCACCACATCACCGTGCAGGGCGTTTTTCAACGAGCTGCTTTCACCGATGATTTTCCCGTCGACCTTCAGCACGGCACCGGCGCCAAGCATGTGCAGGTTGAGGTTGTAGTCGCCTTCCTGATCGATGGTCAGGTGGGTTTTCCAGCTTGGCAAGGTGTTTGCCGCCAGGGCATTCGCGCCAGTGAACTGCAGTTGTTGGTCACGCTGGTTCTGCCCCTCCTCGACTCTAACCCAACCTGGCTTGCCATCGAACGAAACCCGGTCTGCCGGAATCACGACGCCGGTCATGTCATTGGCCACCGTCACGCTAATCGCGGCATTCGGTTCGATTGCCTTTAGTGCAGTGGCCGGCCCGACTTGTAGCTGCGGCATGCCGATCGCGTGCTCGGCTGAAACTCCCAGCGCAACGGGCTGGACAGCGCCCGGGCCGATCATCGCTATGCCCGTGAGGTCGTCCTTCGATAGCGGCAGTACGTTGTCCTGGTTTTTCAGCAGCACCGCCGAATGCTCACTGGTGCGGCGCACGATGGCGGACAACCCGGCCACCATCGGGGTCGACTGTGGCTGGTGGCTGCCCTTGTCCAACAGGCCGAAACGCTCCATCTGCCCGAGCACGCGCCTGGCGGCCGTGTCGATGTCCTGTTCCCTGACGGTTTTATCCCGCAGGGCTTCAAACAGGTTGCTCGGCTTCTCGTCGTTGGGGAATTGCCCCAGCAGCACGTTTGGCCGCTGGCCGACCATCCACTCCTCCGGCATGGGCCGAGCGAAGACCTTTTTCATGCTGCCCATGGACGTGTGCAGCGCAGGCTGTTGCTGCTCGGTGTTGTCGTAGTAGGAACGCATGATGTCCCAGAATGGGTGCTGTTCATCGATGCGCCCGGGCATCTCCATGTCCATGCCCCGCTTGATGTATTGCGCACTGTGCACGCCGCCCCAGTCAGAGGTGACAAAGCCCTTGAAGCCCATCTGCTTGCGCAGCACCTGTTCCAGCAATTGTTCGTTGCCGCAGGCGAATTCGCCGTTGAGCTTGTTGTAGGAGCACATGATTGACGCTACGCCGGCGTCAACGGCGTCCTGGAACGGAGCCAGGTACACCTCGTGCAAGGCTTGCTCGGGGATGCTCACGTCAAAGCCGGTCATGTCGTAGCCGACCAGGTGCTTGGCTTGCGCCATCACGCCCTGGCCCTGGATGCCCTTGATCAATTCAGCGCCCATGCTGCCGGTCAGGAGCGGGTCTTCGCCATAGGTGTTCCAGCCGCGCCGAAAGCCCGAGTCGCGGAACATGTTGATGAAGGGCTCCAGCGCCACGTCGATGCCCAGGCGCTTTGCTTCCTCGCCAATCACCGTGCCGTTATCAAAGGCATCCTGTTTGCTGAAGGTGGCGGCCAGGCCCATGGTCGAGGTGGGAATGATCGAGGCCTTGCGGGTCAGGATACCGGGTGGCCCGTCTGCCATGCGCAGGGCCGGCACGCCGAGGCGCGGTACGCCCGGCAGGTAGCCGGCCTGACCCTGGTTGGTAGCATCCGCTTCGGTCATGCCGCGGATCAGGTTGAACTTGTCGTCAAGGGTCATCTTTTTCAGCAGGGCATCCACCCGGGCCTCATCGGTTTCCCTGGCCATGGACGGCCCCGCCAGGGTTGAACACAACACCGCCGCTGCCAGCGTCGACAGTCGGAAAAAACCAGGGCATACGCGCCCGTACCGCGTTATTGAGGTAGTCATGAAAAGCTCCGTTACTTCTGGGTTAACGTTGAGTGGGTTCTTTGACAAGCGCCAGGCCCAGCAGGGAAACCAGCCCGCACACAATCAGGTAGAACGCCGGGGCGCTGGGGTTGCCGGTAAGTGAGATCAGCAGCGTGCAGAAGAACTGCGCAAAGCCGCCGAAAATGATGCTGGCCAGGGCGTAGGTCACCGAGAGGCCTGTCGCCCGGACCTGAGCGGGGAAAATTTCCGCAAGCAACACCAGCGAAGGCACGGTATTGCACACCAGCAACGCCGCCAGGGTACTCGCTACAATCACCAGCGCGGGCAAAGTAGGCGAGTGCTGCAACAGCACGAACGCCGGGTAGATCAACAGCAACAAGGCCAGCCGCGACCAGAAAATCATGCGCTTGCGCCCCCAGCGATCACAGGCTCGGCCGGAAGCCACCGCCAGCGCCACTTGCACGGCACCCGCTGCGCAGCCGGTCCAGATCCCGGCAGACAGCGGCAGGTGTAACTGCGCCACGGCAAAATTCGAGAGGTAATGCAGGATTACATAGGAGCCCGAAGTGCCGCCGATGGCGATCAGGATTCCGGCGGCCAACGCACGTTTATGCTCGCCCCAGCTCAAGCGATGGCTGACGTCGTGCTTCACCTGGTCACTTTCCTGCAGGTGCCGGCGCATATACGAGCCCACCGGGATCACCAGCAGCCCGATCACAAATGGCAGACGCCAGCCCCAGGCCATGACTTGTTCCTCGGTCAGGGTGTAGTTCACGCTCAGGCCCACCACTGCACCGAGCAACACGCTCAGGCCTTGGCTGAAGAATTGCCAACTGGTGAAGTAACCTCGTTCGTGGCTGTCGGCTTTTTCCATCAGGTAAGTCGTCGACGCGCCGACCTCGCCGCCAATCGCGAAGCCTTGCAGCAGTCGGGCAAACACGATCAGCAAGGGCGCGGCGATACCTATCTGGCCATAAGTGGGCGTCAGCACAAAAATCAGCGAACCGATGGCCATCAGCCAAAGGGTCAATATCATCGCGGCCTTGCGCCCTACCCGGTCGGCATACTGGCCGAGCAAAATGCTGCCCAACGGGCGCATGAAAAAACCGATGCCATAGGTGGCGAACGCCAGCAGCAGCTGGTTTGAGCCTTCCATGGGAAAGAACTGCTTGCCGATCACCGTGGCGAAAAAGCTGTAGACCGTGAAGTCGTAGAACTCCAGGCCATTGCCGATGGTGACGGCGGCGATGTTGTTTTTCCTGCCGGGCTGGGCCGGTGCCGATGTGCGCACAGACACGGCGGACGCTTCAGTTGAAGTAGTTTCCATGATCGGGTCCGGCCTCAATTGACAGCAGCAGTGTGCTTGAGCATTTTTTCCACCAGCTTGACCCAGTAGGACGCGCCGACCAAAAGGCACTGGTCGTTGAAGTCGAATTTGGGATGGTGACACATGACGTTCTCCGCACTGTCGCCATTGCCGATGATCAGGTAGGAGCCCGGGCATTTCGCCAACATAAAGGCGAAGTCTTCGCTGCCTGTGAGCGGGCGCATATTCTCGATCAGGCCGTCTTCCCCGCACCATTCCAGAGCTGCACTGCGGGCCAGTTCCGTCTCCGCCTCATCATTGACCAGTACCGGGTAACGCCGGTTGTAATGCACGTCTGCGTTGCCGCCGTAACTCTGTGCGATGTGCTGCGCCAGGGTAGTAATGCGGGTTTGCAGCAGGTCGCGAGTGTCGGCTCGCAATGACCGAACGCTGACCAGCAGCTTGGCGGATGCCGGGATCACATTTGCAGCGGAACCTGCATGAATAGAGCCAACGCTGACGATTGCGGTGTCCAGTGGGTCGATATTGCGCGATACCACACTTTGCAGGCACAAGGTCAAAGTAGCCGCGATCACTACCGGATCCACTGTCTTGTGGGGCACTGCTCCATGCCCTCCCACGCCGTTCAGGGTGATCGTCGCCGTGTCGGATGAGGCCATGAACGGCCCGGCGAGAAAGCCCAGCTTGCCCTGGGGGAAGCCCGGCATATTGTGCATGGCGAAGATCGCATCGCACGGAAACAGCTCAAACAAACCCTGTTCGACCATTTCACGGGCGCCGCCCAAGCCTTCTTCCGCCGGCTGGAAGATCACGTTCAGGGTGCCGCTGAAGCGTCGGGTGTTGGCCAAGACTTTGGCCGCTGCCAGCAGTGTGGCGGTGTGACCATCATGGCCGCAGGCGTGCATTTTGCCGGGCTGGGTGCTAGCGTATTCCAGGCCCGTCTCCTCGGCAATCGGCAGCGCGTCCATGTCGGCCCGCAAGCCTATGCGCGCGCCGTCACCGTTGCGCAATTGCCCTACTACGCCGGTGCCGGCCAGGCCGCGATGCACCTCGAAGCCCCATTCCTCAAGTTTATGCGCCACCAGGTCACTGGTTGCAAACTCCTCGAAGCCCAATTCCGGATGAGCGTGGATAGCGCGCCTGATGGCTATCATCTCGTCCTGAATCTGTTCGATCTCTGCCAGAATCTTCATTTTTGTTGTCTCCTCAGACCCGATATGGGCTTGATTCTGACCCGTATTGACAGAATGAAAAGACAACCTTTAGGCTCGATGACAACATTTAGTTGTCATCAGGGGCAGCATGAAAACCAACCAGTTCACCGCTTTGGTGGCGGTCGCCGAAACCGGGAGCATCCGCAGCGCGGCCAAATCCGTCGGCCTGACCCAGGCCGCAATCACCCGCACCTTGCGTGATCTGGAGCAGCAACAAGGGGTGGAATTGCTGGAGCGCACCCACACCGGCGTGCGTTTTACCGAGGCTGGCAAAAGCCTGCTGCACCACGCGCGCCTGATACTCAGCGAGATTGAAAAGGCCAAGGCCGACCTGAACCTGATTCGCAGCGGGCAGGCCGAACGCCTGCGTATTGCCGTCTCGCCGTTTATCAACTTCAGCTTTCTGCCGGAATGCCTGAGCCTCTACCAGCAAGAGTACCCCCACGTATTCCTCGAGGTGTTCGAGGGGCTGCACGGCATTTCGGTGCCGCAGCTTCGGGACGGCTATCTGGATTTCGCGGTGATCCAGGCCAGTAATTTCATTACCGAAAACGAGTTCTCCATCGAACCGCTGTTTTCTTATCAGGCCCATGTGGTGGGGCGTAAAGACCATCCGCTACGGCACTCCAGTTCCATTGATGAACTGAATGCCATGAAGTGGCTGGCGAACTACCCGCCTTCGCTGCACAACACGTTTATCAGCGATCTGAACCGGGAGTTTCGCCTGTCACCCCCGCCCAGTCATGTGGTGAGCGTGCACTCGGCGGGGATTTTGCTGCCGGTGCTGTTGCAGACGGACTCGCTGACTGTATTGCCTGACTTATTGCTCAAATCCGCGTGTTTTGCCGATGCGGTTGCGCCGTTGAGTGCGTTCAAAGGCTCCAAATCAAGGATCCTCGGCGTGGTCAGCCGTCGGGGTAACGTGCGCAGCAAAGCTGCAACTGCCTTCATCGGTGTGTTGAAGCAGGTCATCAAGCAACACGCCAGGAATCCCGGTTCACGGTTCAGCGAGAGGCTGTCGCCGAAGGATTTGTTCTTTTGAGTGACCTCTTAACAAGCGATTAATCCGCCTAAAAATTTCTTAATTCCTCCCCGACATACTCCGCCTCAGCCCTCCCTCTGAGAACACACCTATGTCGCCCATCGAAGCTAAATCGCCGCCCGTGAACGCGTTGACCTCGTTTGTCGGGACACTGTGCCTGGCCAGCCTGTCGCTGCTGCCCGGCATCACCCTCGCGGCGCCAGAAAGCGACAAGGCATTTGGCTGGGGACTGGGCCTGGGGGCCGCCGTGACAAATTCCCCCTACCGCGGCCATGACAACGACAGCCAACTCTTGCCGGCGGTGTCCTATGAAAATCGCTGGATCAGCGTGATGGGCCCTGGTATCGACTTCAAGATTCCCAGCGACAGCGCGCTGTCCTTTCGTTTGCAGGCCCGGTACGGGCTGGGTGAAGGCTATGACGCCTCCGATTCCGAGGACCTGGACGGCATGCGTGACCGTGATCCCGGCATCTGGCTGGGGGGCAAGGCCATCTGGCAGAGCCCGGTCGCGCAGTTTTCCGCGCAATGGGCAGGCGATGCGTCAGGCAACAGTGACGGGCAAATCATCCGGCTGGCCGTCGAGCGACGCTTTACCGCGGGAAGCTTCGACTTCACCCCGCGCCTGGCAGCGGTGCACCTAGATGAAGATTACGTCGCTTACTACTACGGTGTACGCGCCCGCGAAGCCACGGCGACGCGTCGGGCCTACACCGGTGACGCCACCGTCAATATCGAGGCAGGGGTACGCGTTAGTTATCAGCTGGAGGCCAACCAGCACGTCTATCTGGACCTGAGCGCCACACGCCTGGGCAGTGAGATTGAAGACAGCCCGATCGTGGACCGATCCACCCTCGGTTCGGCACGGCTTTGGTACATGTACCGTTTTTGACTGACATGGCCGTCGCGGGCCCTGCCTGCGGCGGCTTTACGGTGCTTGCTCACGCCCACGGAGGCCCCATGAAATCACTCGGGACGCTGTTGTTGTCCTGCATCGCCGGCTGCGCCGAGCTGCCGGCCAGCCCTGTATCGCCGGTGCCGGCGAGTTTTGCCAACTACCGCCAGCAAACCCTCTTGCTGCTTGAACGTGACCGACGCTTCCAGGGCACGGACCATGCCCTGGAACTGGCCTGGAACGCCCCTCGCGAATGGCTGCCTGAACACCCCAACGGCAAGGGGATTCTGCTGGTTCACGGCCTGGGGGACTCACCGGGCTCGTTCATTGATATCGCACCACAACTCGCCGGCCAGGGTTATCGGGTGCGCACGCTGTTGCTGCCCGGGCACGGGACTCAACCCGCCGACATGCTGGGCGTCGATATCACCGACTGGCAACACAGCGTGGCGCGGCAAGTGGCGTTGCTGCGCCAGGACGCCGACGAGGTGTACCTGGGCGGTTTCTCCACCGGGGCCAACCTGGTGCTGGAATACGCCATGGACGACCCGGCCATCGCTGGCCTGCTGCTGTTTTCGCCCGCGTTCAAGGCCCGCCTGCCCTTCGATTGGTTGTTACCGTGGCTGTCCAGGGTCAAGCCCTGGTTGCGCCAGCCCGACGGCCCTGCCCCCCAGCAGACGCCGTTGCGCTACCAGAACGTACCCACCAACGGCTTTGCCCAGTTCTACCTCACCAGTACCGTCGTGCGCAGCAGGCTGGCGATGCAGACCTATGACCGGCCAGTGCTGATCGTCAGCGCCGCCCATGATTCGGTGGTGGATGTGGGGTTTGTGCGGGAGACGTTCAGTCAGCGCTTTCCGAACCCGGCATCCCGGATGATCTGGTATGGCGACCTGGTTGCCGGGCAGCGCCACCCTAGGATGCTGGTGCGCAGTGATCAGTTTCCCGCCGAACACATCAGCCAGTTTTCCCATATGAGTGTGCTGTTCTCGCCGGACAACCCCCAGTACGGTCGACAAGGCAAACAGCCGATGTGTTCCAACGGGCAGAACGCCGACGGCTACCGCCAATGCCTGGCGGGGGCCGCTGTGTGGTATTCCGATTGGGGCTATCGGGAAGCAGGCAAGGTGCATGCCCGCCTCACGTACAACCCTTATTTTGAATGGCAGGCCCAGGTTATGGCGCAGGTGCTGGAGGCGGCACAACCCCAGGAAAATACACGCTGATGGACAATCCCTTGCCGGCCAGGCCGCTGCTGGTGATGAGGCTTGCGTGGTGCCCTTGAACGATATTTTTCACCAGCGACAGGCCGATCCCGCTGCCCTGCCCGCCATTGCCGGGAACGCGGTAAAAGCGCTCGAAGATCGACTCCCTCTCGGCGGCCGCCACCCCCGGCCCGTCATCGGCGACTTGCAGGCAAGGCCCCTGGGGCGATGGGCCACAACTGATTTTTACGTGGTCGCCTGGCGCGGTGTAGCGCAGGGCATTGTCGATCAGGTTGCGCAGCAAAATGCCCATGGCGTCGACATCGCAGTCGATCAGGCACGGTTGGGTCTCCACCAGCAGCGTGCGCTGCGCCTGCGCGGCCTGCACCTCAAATTCATCGGTGACATAGCCGATGAGTTCGCTCAAATCGACCTGGGTGCGATGGGGTTTGTGCACCGCCTCCAGGCTCGCCAGGTCCAGCAATTGCTCAGACAAACGCGAGCTGCGCGCCACCACGGCCAGCAGCTTGTGCAAGGTCGCGTCCTTTTCAGCCAGGGTCGTGGCCCGCAGGGCAATTTGCGCATGGGCCTGCAAGGCCGAGAGCGGCGTGCGTAACTCATGGGCCGCATTGGCGATAAAACGCCGTTCACCTTCCAGTGCCTGGTCGAGTTGGCGCAGCAAGTGATTGAACCCCTCCACCAGCGGGCGCAGCTCGACGGGCAGCGCGCCCACCCACAACGGCGTAAGGTCAAAACGATGCCTGCCCCGCAGGGCATTTTCGATCACCAGTACCGGCCGTAGCGCACGCCGCAACACCTGCCACATCAACAGCCCTACCAGCGCCAGCAGCGATGAGGCGATACATAGCGCCACGAAGGCTTTTCGACGCATGTCCGCGCTGATCACACTGTGCAGGTAGCCGACCTGGACCGTCAGTTGCCGGTTGCTGTCGGAAATTGAATAGACCCGCCACTTGCGCCCATCGATCATCGGGCTCGAAAAGCCGTCCAGGAAACTCCCCTGCAACGCCGTCGACGGAGCGCCCGGCGCACCGGCCAGCAAACGGTCGTGGCGCCCCCACACCTGGTACGTCAACAACCCGGCTTCGGCCAGCCCGGCGCTGCGTAGTTGCGGGCTGGCGTCCTTGCCCGGGAGCTGCTCATTGTTCTGCGGGACAGCCAGCAACAGCTGGGTGGCGATGGCTTGCAGCTTGCTGTCCCAGATGCTGCTGGAGCTGACCTGGGTGTAAATCAGCAATGCCGTCAAGGCCAGCGCCCAGCAGATACCGATGGTCAGGAACAGCACACGCATCATGCGTTGGCGCAGGGATTTCATTGACGGGCCCCGGCGATCATATAGCCCTGGCCATGGACCGTGGTGATCAGCTCATCGCCCAATTTGCGCCGCAATTGGTGGATATACACGGCAATGGTATTGCTCTCGATGTTGCTGGCGTGGCCATAAACCACCGCTTGCAAATGATCACGCGCAAGCACGTGACCGGGGCGCTCCAGCAGCGCGAGCAACGTGCGGTATTCATACGCGCTCAATGCCACCCGCTGGCCGCCTCGTGTGACCACGTGACGGCTGCGGTCCAGCACGATATCCCCCAGGGTCAGCAGTGAGATCACCCGCCCTTCACTGCGCCGGCTCACGGCCCGCAAGCGCGCCCACAGTTCGTCGAGCTGGAACGGCTTGACCAGATAATCATCAGCCCCCGCATCCAGGCCGACGATGCGCGCACTCAGTTGCCCGCTGGCCGTGAGGATCACCACCGGTGTGGGGTCGTGTTGTTTGCGCAGGGCCTTGAGCACGCTCAAACCGGACTCACCCGGCAGGCCCAGGTCAAGCAGGACCGCGTTATAGGTATGTTCGACCAAGGCCAGGCGCGCGTGGGAGGCGTCCTTGACATGGTCAATGTTCCAGCTGTTTTGCCGTGCGCCATCGCAAATGGCTTCGGCCAGCATGGCGTCGTCTTCCACCAACAATAAATACACAGCAGGCCCTCGTGTGCTGCTTGGAATGGGGCAACACAATCCACACATACGGGATGATGAGCAAGGGCCAGAACCATAGACCGATTTTTTTAAGAAAGTATTAAAACGGAGGGAGTTGATCGGTTCACGTGCTGTCGCGCCAATAAAAGCGCCGGCAATTAGTTGTGAAAGTTAATAGAAAACAAAGTACTCGCCGTACTTTTTATAAACCCAACACTAAATAAATTTACATGGGGTATTTATAAAAAATCCGCCGCAGAGCCTGCGGCGGCAAACCAAAGGTTTTTGTCGAAGCAGAGCGGCTAAGACAGGCTCAAAGTTACACCAGCCTGCCGCCTGAAAAAGTGAATATTAATTAATCGAGTTTAAGATCCCTTCACTGGTTCTTTAACACAATTCGGTTAAAAATCGCCCGTCGCACACAGGCCAGCAATGCCCGCCAGGGTGGTGCCCGGCTAAAACTACAAGACGCGAAACCCGGCTTCAACGCCAGCCTTAATAACGCCTGCCGAAAAGTTATATACGCCATAAAAAATAAGGTCGTGCACCTGTGCACGCAACTTTTAGCGATTAATTAATCCGGGGAAGTCATTACCATGGTTAAACAGTGGAACCTATTAGCGCTGGTCATATCTACCAGCCTGAGCCAAGTAGCCTTGGCAGACACAGTAACGGATCAGGCCGCCGCCACGGGGTTTGTCGATGGCAGTAGCCTCACCGGGGTCGCGCGCAACTATTACTTGAACCGTAACCGGGAAGAAGGCCGGGCCGACCAGCGCGACTGGACCCAAGGGGTCATGGCCAATTACATCTCCGGCTTCACTCAGGGCACCATCGGGTTTGGCGTCGACGCCTATGCCTACGGCGGGCTGAAACTCGACTCCCAGCGCAAATACGCGAACACCGGCAACCTGCCCCTTGATCGCAACGGCGACCCTCAGGACGCCTACGGCTCGTTGGGGGGAGCGATAAAGCTGCGGATCTCCAAGACGCAGCTCAAGTACGGTGAAATGCAGCCCACCGCGCCAGTGTTTGCCGTCGGGGGTGTCGGGCTGCTTGACCAGACCGCCACCGGCTTTGACCTGACCAGCAACGAAATTGCCGGCCTGAACCTTGAAGCCGGCCACTTCACCGCGACCAACAGCGGCGATACCACCAACCATGAGCACGATATCTTTGCCACCTACGCCAACGTGGCGACCAAAAGTGCCAGTTTTGTCGGTGGCAAATACACCTTCACCCCGGACTTGAGCGCCACGGTGTATGCCGGCGAGTTGCAGGACGTGTGACGCCAGTACTACACCAACCTCAATTACGTGATGCCGCTGAGCAATGGCCAATCCGTGACCCTGGACGGCAACCTGTACCGCACACTGGATACCGGGAGTGCCAACGCAGGCACGATCAACACCACGGCGTACTCGCTGGCGGCGGCCTATTCGTTCCTGCAGGTCCACACGCTGACGCTGTCGTTCCAGAAGATCGATGGCAACGAGCCGTTCGACTACATCGGCGCGGGTGACAACGGTGCCGCCGCGGCCGGCGACTCGATCCTGCTGGCCAACTCGGTGCAATGGTCCGACTTCAACGGCCCTGGCGAAGCCTCCTGGGCCCTGCGGTACAACTTGAACATGGCGACCTACGGTGTGCCGGGGCTTAGCTTTATGAGCCGCTACATCAACGGTTCCGACATTGACGGCAGCCACACCCCGGCCAACAGTGCCTACCTCGGCGCCTACGGCAACGGCGCCAAGGAGCACGAAACCGACGTGGAAGTGAAGTACGTGGTGCAGAGCGGGCCGGCGAAAAACCTCGCGTTCCGCCTGCGCCAGGCCTACCACACCGGCAGTTCCGAGTCGGGCAGTGGCGGCGACGTCAACGATACGCGCCTGATCGTCAACTACCCGTTCAACATCCTGTAAGCCCTTCCCGGGACGTGCCAGCGACACAGGTCGCTGGCACGCTGAACAGCTATTTGGGTTGGCAGTTCTGCGGGAGGCGTTAAACTGCGCGGCCTCACTCTGCTGCAAAACGAGACCTTCATGGCCAACCACGACCTCGCGTTCACCCCCGACCTCGATCCGGACTCCATCTCTTCCGACGTCATCGGCTTCAACGGCATCCTCGTCTCCACCCAGATCCCCACCCGCGCCGACGGCAGCCTGGAACTGGGCGACATCACCCTGCAAAGCGAATGCACCCTGCAAGCCCTGAAAGTGGCCCTGGAACGCGCCGGCAGCTCGATTGACCGGGTCATGCACCTGACCATCTATCTGACGGACATGGCCGACCGCGCCGCCTTCAACGAAGTCTACAAACGCTATTTCGCCAAGCCCTGGCCGGTGCGCGCAGCGGTTGGCGTAGCCGCCCTGGCGGTGGAAGGCATGCGGGTTGAAGTCACGGCGATGGCCGCCAAGGGTTGATGGGATGCCTGGCGGGCATTTCACAGCTACAATGCCCGCCTCCGTGACAAGCCTGACTAAAAAAACTATGTCCTTGCCCAAGCATCACCTGGAATTGCTCAGCCCTGCGCGCGATGTTGCCATCGCCCGCGAGGCCATCCTGCATGGCGCCGACGCCGTGTACATCGGCGGCCCGAGTTTCGGCGCGCGCCATAACGCCTGCAACGACGTGAGCGATATCGCGCAGTTGGTGGAGTTCGCCCGGCGCTACCACGCGCGGGTGTTCACCACCATCAACACGATCCTGCACGACAACGAGCTGGAGCCGGCGCGCAAGCTGATCCACCAGCTCTACGATGCCGGCGTCGACGCGCTGATCGTCCAGGACCTGGGGGTGATGGAGCTGGATATCCCGCCCATCGAGCTGCACGCCAGCACCCAGACCGACATCCGCACCCTGGGCCGGGCCAAGTTCCTCGACCAGGCCGGTTTTTCGCAGCTGGTGTTGGCCCGTGAGCTGAACCTGCAGGAAATCCGTGCGATTGCCGATGAAACCGATGCCGCCATCGAGTTCTTTATCCACGGTGCGTTGTGCGTGGCCTTCTCCGGCCAGTGCAACATCTCCCACGCCCAGAATGGCCGCAGCGCCAACCGTGGCGATTGCTCCCAGGCCTGCCGCCTGCCCTACACCTTGAAAGATGACCAGGGCCGTGTGGTTGCCTTTGAAAAGCACCTGTTGTCGATGAAAGACAACAACCAGAGCGCCAACCTGCGCGCCCTGGTGGATGCCGGCGTGCGTTCGTTCAAGATCGAAGGCCGCTACAAGGACATGGGTTATGTGAAGAACATCACCGCCTATTACCGCCAGCGCCTGGACGAGATTCTTGAAGACCGCCCGGACCTGGCCCGCGCTTCCAGCGGCCGCACCGCGCATTTCTTCCTGCCGGACCCGGAAAAGACCTTCCATCGTGGCAGCACCGACTACTTCGTCACCGACCGCAAAGTCGACATCGGCGCCTTCGACACCCCAACCTTTACCGGCCTGCCGGTGGGGGTGGTGGAAAAAGCCGGCAAGCGTGACTTGCAAGTGGTCACCCATGAGCCGCTGTCCAATGGCGACGGCCTCAACGTGCTGATCAAGCGTGAAGTGGTGGGTTTCCGCGCGAACATCGCCGAGCCAAAAGGCGAGTTCGAAGAAGACGGCGAGAAGCGCTACCGCTACCGCGTCGAGCCCAATGAGATGCCGGCTGGCCTGCATCAACTGCGGCCGAATCATCCGTTGAACCGCAACCTGGACCATAACTGGCAGCAGGCTTTGCTGAAGACTTCCGCCGAGCGCCGTATTGGTGTGTCCTGGGCGGCTCGCCTGCAGGAAGACCGCCTGGAACTGACCGTCACCAGCGAAGAAGGCATCAGCGCCAGCGTTGCCCTGCCCGGCCCGTTTGGCGTGGCCAACAAGCCGGAACAGGCCCTGGAAACCCTGCGTGACCTGCTGGGCCAACTGGGCACCACCCAGTACCACGCCACTGCGATCGAGCTGGATGCGCCGCAGGCGTTCTTCATCCCGAACTCGCAGCTCAAGGCCCTGCGCCGTGAAGTGATCGAGGCGCTGACCGAGGCGCGTATCCAGGCTCATCCACGGGGCGGCCGCAAGGCGGAAACCACGCCGCCGCCGGTGTATCCGGAATCGCACCTGTCGTTCCTGGCCAACGTCTACAACCAGAAGGCCCGCGACTTCTATCACCGTCACGGTGTGCAACTGATCGATGCGGCGTATGAAGCCCACGAAGAAACCGGCGAAGTGCCGGTGATGATCACCAAGCACTGCCTGCGGTTCTCGTTCAACCTGTGCCCCAAACAGGCCAAGGGTGTGACGGGGGTGAAGACCAAGGTTGCGCCGATGCAGTTGATCCACGGCGACGAAGTACTGACGCTGAAGTTCGACTGCAAGCCTTGCGAGATGCACGTGATCGGCAAGATCAAGGGCCACATCCTCGGCCTGCCGCAACCCGGCAGCGTGGTGGGTTATATCAGCCCGGATGACCTGCTCAAGACCATCCCGCGCGGCGCACATTGAGTCGCGGGTGAGCGTCATGCTACGGCGTGACGTTCACCGCTGTTTTCGAGCGCCACCACCAACCCCGCTGCAATCCCGCCGCCGCCAGCAGAATGGCCGCCACGCCCAGCCATTGCATCCAGCCCAGCCGATGCCCAAAGGCAATCCAGTCGACGAAGATTGCCGCGATCGGGTAGATAAACGACAGCGCGCCGGTGATTGCCGTCGGTAACTTCTGGATCGCGCCATACAGCAATACGTACATCAAGCCGGTATGCACCACGCCCAGCGTCAACAGTGCCGCCCAAGCATCCATCGATGCAGACAGGCTGTGCCACTGCATCAGCGGTGCCAGCAGCAAGGCACCCGTGCTCACCTGAATCAACGCCATCAAATGGGGCGGCACTTCCTTCAGGCGCTTGATGATCAGCGCCGCAATCGCATACAGAAACGCCGCGCCCAGGGCCAATGCCACACCCGCCAGGTAGTCATCCCCAGTGTTTTGCTGACTGCCATGAGCGGTGACAATCGCCAGCATCCCGACGAAAGCCACGCTCAACCAGGCAAGTTTTTGCAAGGTGATTTTCTCCCCCAGGAACACCGCCGCCAGCATCACCAACATAAACGGCTGGACGTTATACACCGCCGTGCTGATGGAGATGGATGCCCTGGCGTAGGACTCGAACAGCAGCAACCAATTCCCCACGATCGCCACGCCGCTGAGCATCGCCAGCCCGAGTTTGCGGTAGTCCAGCAAGTCCAGGCGCAGATAGCCGAGCAGCCAGCACACCACCAGCAACGTCAGCGCGCCGATCACGCAGCGCCAGAACACCACTTCCACCACCGGCACTCCCGACACCAGCACGAACCAGCCGATGGTGCCGGATATGAGCATGGCGGCGACCATTTCCCATGAACCGCGACGTATGGATTTGTCCATGATTGAGCTCCTCAAGTGAGGCTCAATTATGGCAATCTGGCCTATAGCGACTCCATATTCTAAATAAGGCGAACCTTTCATTTCGCCTATTCTTATTAGGCAAACCTGAGCAATCGCTTTCGGAGCGACCATGATTGACAGCATTGACCAGCAACTGATCGCCGCGCTGATGGACGATTCGCGCCTGTCCCTCAAGGCCTTGGCGGGTATCACCGGCCTGTCCTCCCCCAGCGTCGGCGAGCGGTTGCGACGGCTGGAAGAGCGTGGCGTGTTGAAGAACTACACCGTGGACATCGACCCCAAACATTTTGGCTATCTGCTGCAAGCCATCGTGCGCATCCGCCCACTGCCCGGGAAACTGCAGGAGGTGGAGCGCCAGATCCAGGCGATCCCCGAGTTCACCGAATGCGACAAAGTGACCGGCGATGACTGCTTCATCGCACGCCTACATGTGCGCACCATGGACCAACTGGACACCCTGCTTGACCGGCTCAACGCGTACGCCGAAACCAACACGGCCATCGTCAAGAAAACCCCGGTAAAGCGCCGGCTGCCACCGCTGGGTGATTCGTGATTTTGAGTCACTGATGCAGTGACGGGATCGCTATTCTGTCAATCCAGGGCGGTGTTTATGCTTGATCCACACATTGGAACAACAGGCGTAAACACCATGTATGTCATCACCGGAATCACAGGCAAAGTCGGCGGCGCCCTCGCGCGCTTTCTCCTCAACGATCGTCAACCCGTGCGCGCGGTCATTCGCGATGCGGGCAAAGGCGCCGTATGGGCCGCCCTTGGTTGCGAGGTCGCCATCGCCAATATGGACGACGCTGCGGCCCTCACTGAAGCATTCAAGGGTGCCACCGGCGTGTTCATCCTGCCGCCTTCGGATTTCGACCCGGAGCCGGGTTTTCCCGAGGCGCGCAAGGTGATTGCCGCCGTCGCTCAGGCCATTGAAGCTGCGGCCCCGCAGAAAGTTGTTTGCCTGTCGACCATTGGCGCCCAGGCCGAACACCTGAACCTGCTGACCCAACGCACCTTGATGGAACAGGCGCTGAGCGCGTTGAACGTGCCGGTGACCTTTTTGCGTCCGGGCTGGTTTATGGAAAACACCGCCTACGACGTAATCACGGCCCGTGAACACGGAGTGATCCACAGCTTCCTGCAACCGCTGGATAAGACCGTACCGATGATCGCCACCGCCGACGTCGGCCGCCTCGCTGCGCAATTGTTGCAGCAACACTGGAGCGGGCGTCGGGTAGTTGAGCTGGAAGGCCAATGGGTCAGCCCGAACGACATCGCTCGCACGTTGACCGAAGTGCTTGGTCGTGGTGTGACAGCACAGGTGGTGCCTCGCGATGCGTGGGAGCCGATGTTTCGTGAGCAAGGCGCGCAGAATCCAATGCCGCGCATGCGCATGATTGATGGGTTTAACGAAGGTTGGATCTGCTTTGAGCAGGCGGACGTGGTTAAGGGTGAGACCACATTGCTCAAGGTGCTGCGGGAGTTGGCTGCAAAAACCTGATGCCATGCCTGCAAGCCAGCTCAGTGATTGGGTACATATCCGTTATTTGGGTAACGGCGGCGTATGGTTTCGCTCTTACAGCGAGTCACTTTGCAAAAGCGGCAAAGTCCACCAAACGGCATTGCTCCGCGGGCCGCCGCTCCGCAATACCTGCGTTCGGCCTCGGACTTATTGGGGATCAAAAGCAAGAGCACAGCGGCCTCCCGGCCGGCTTGAGTGTTAAAAGCAAAGAAAGCAGAGCGAAAACAGATCTGCTTTTCTGTGGGAGCGGGCTTGCTCGCGAAAAACCTGAGAGCGCCGCGTTCATCCAGAATGC
>NZ_JACAQC010000036.1:0-14224 GCF_013385345.1 Pseudomonas sp. I8001 | reverse complement strand
TTGCTTACTTTGGGGCTTTTCCAAAGTGAGCCGCTGTAAGAGCGGAACCATAGGTGGCCGTTACCTAAATAATGGATATGCCCCCCTGGATCCTGACCACCCCCGCCGCACTCGTTCAGCACACGGCATTGGGCTTCAACCCGCGCAACAACAACTCCAGCCCTCGCAGAGCCTCTTCCAGCCGCACACCCGAGCCTCCATCCTGGGCGATCCACAACGATGCGCTCACCAGGCTGCCATTGATCAGTCTCGCCAGCGCCTGGCTGCACGCCTGCTCGACTAGGTCCGCCTGCATCAAGTCATCGAGCAAACGGCGCAGCGAGTCCACGCATTGCTGCTGGTCAGTTGCGCCCAGCACCGCCGGGGCATCCTGCAATACGATGCGCTGGACCTCGGGATCCTGAGCCATGCGCAAATAAACCCGGCAGCGCTCGCAAAACCCTTCCCAAGGGTTGTCAGCCTGTTCCGAGACACGTTGCAGGCTCGCGTCCATTTCACCGTCGAGCTGCGCAACCACTGCCGCGAGCAAGCCTTTCTTGTCGCCAAAATGATGGTACAACGCACCCCGGGTCAGGCCGGCGCGAGCGGTGAAATCGTCCATCGACGTCTGGGCGTAGCCTTGTGTGGCGAAGGCCTGGCGGGCGCTGGCGATCAGGCGGGCGCGGGTGTCTTCGATCATGTCGGCACGGGCTCGGCTCATGGGTAAGGCTCACAATAGGTGATTGACATACGACGCGTATGTTACGCATGATTTGTCACATACGCACCGTATGTATTTTGCCCCGAAAACCTCGAATAGCAAGTTTCAGGGCGCTCAGGAAGAGGTTACACACCATGGCAAACCCCTACGCCGAGCTGTTCCAGGCGCCAGGTTCCAGGGCTTTTGTATTGGCGGGCATGCTGGCCCGCATGCCGATCTCCATGACCGGGATCGGCTTGATCACCATGCTGTCGCAAGTGCACGGCGGTTACGGTTTGGCCGGTGCGGTGACCGCTACCTTCGCCCTGGCCACCGCGTTTTGCGCGCCCCAGGTCTCACGGTTGGTGGACCGTTATGGCCAGGGCCGGGTGTTGCCGGTGGCCGCGTCCATCGGCGGCGGCGCGCTGTTGCTGCTGTTGCTCTGCACCCGGGTGCAGGCGCCAACGTGGACGCTGTTCGTCTTTGCCGCCCTGGCCGGCTGCATGCCCAACATGTCGGCCATGGTGCGGGCGCGCTGGACCGAGCTGTATCGCGGCCAGCCCAAACTGCAAACGGCGTTTGCCCTGGAGTCGGTGCTCGACGAGGTGGTGTTCATCATTGGCCCGCCGGTCTCGGTGGGTCTGTGCGTGCTGCTGTTCCCCGAAGCGGGGCCGTTGATTGCCGCGCTGTTTCTGGCAGTGGGCGTGACCGCCTTTGTGCTGCAACGCCAGACCGAGCCACCGGTGCATGAACATCACGCCGAGCACGGCCGTTGGCTGATCGCCTCGCCCTCGGTGTTGATCCTGATGGTGCTGTTGATGGCCATGGGCATCATCGTTGGGGTGGTGGATGTGGTCAGTGTCGCGTTCGCCCAGCATCAGGGCCAGCCCGCCGCGGCGAGCATTGTATTGTCGGTATACGCCATCGGTTCGTGCCTGGCCGGGCTGGCGTTTGGTGCGCTCAAGTTGAAAGCACCGCTGCCGCGCCAGTTCTTGTACTGCGGCGTGGCCACCGCCGTGACCACGCTGCCGTTGTTGCTGGTGACGAATATTCCGGGGTTGGCGGCCGCGATCTTCATCTCCGGCCTGTTCTTCGCCCCGACCCTGATCGTGTCCATGGCCCTGGTGGAACAAATCGTTCCGCCCAGCCGCTTGACCGAAGGCATGACCTGGCTGATCACCGGCCTGAGCATCGGCGTGGCCATTGGTGCTGCCAGCTCCGGCTGGATGATCGACCGCTTCGGCGCACCCAGCGGGTTCTGGGTGGCGCTGTCGGCGGGTGCGGTGGTGCTTGGGGCGGCGGTGCTGGGGTATCGGCGGCTGGGGTGATTACCCGGTCACCAGTGCGCCGCGATGTTGCAGGAATTCGTTCAGCGCCTGGCGCGTGAGATCGTTCAACGTGACTTTTTGCCGGGTCGCGGCAAGCGCGGCGGCCAGGTGGAGGTCATGGCCGACACGGACGTTGAACGAACCCTTGCAGGGCTTTTCCGGTGCTTGCCCAAGGGCCTGGCAGGTCTCGATGTAGTCGTCCACGGCGGTGCAAAAGGCGGCGTCCAGTTCGGCGACGGTTTTGCCCTCGTAGCTGACCAGGGCCTTGATGAAAAGCAGCTTTCCGAACAGGCAGTTGTCTTCGATGCTGGCTTCGATGGAGCCGATGTAGCCTTTGTGTTTCAGCTGGTTGTTCACTGAATCAGTTCTCCTGATTTCAATTGTTCGATGATCTGACGCCGAATGTAGTGTTTCAGTTCGTTGCCGGGGTGAGGCTTGTGCAGGGTGATCATTGCACTGGGGTCGCCTATGTCGAACCTGACCCGGCTACCCGCCCCTTCGATTTGCGTGTATCCCAGGCGCCGCAGCAGCGTGACGAGTTCGGGCCAGGTAAAGGCCGATTGCTCATTGAGCAGTTTGGCCAGCAGCTTTTCATTTTTCGACACGGCGACTCTCGCCTGCAACTAAATGTAGTTGCAATTGATGGGTTGCGTCAATGATAGGACAGCCGCGCCGAGCCTCTCGGTGTTTGATGTAACCCTTGATGACACCGTGGTCTGCGCCCCCAATCCCCCGCTAATTTTTCCCTTCCGGATTCGTTTTATAGGGACGACGTGCCTTTGTGCTTCCTGCCTATTGCCCCGGATCCCAAGAAATGAACGCTGAAGACTCCTTGAAACTTGCTCGCCGGTTTATCGGGTTGCCCCTGGAAAAACGCCAGATGTTCCTCCAGGCGCTACACAAGGAAGGGGTGGATTTTTCCCGGTTTCCGATCCCGGCAGGGGTGGAGGCCGAGGACCGGCAGGCGCTGTCCTATGCGCAGCAGCGGATGTGGTTTCTGTGGCAACTGGACCCGGCCAGTGGCGCCTATAACCTGCCCGGCGCGGTACGGCTCAAGGGCGCCTTGAGCCTGCCGGCGATCGAGCAGGCGTTCGCCAGCCTGGTGGCCCGCCATGAGACGTTGCGCACGGTGTTCCAGCGCCAGGCGGATGATCGTCTGTTGCAAGTGGCCGCGCAGTCGCCGCTGGTGGTCGAACAGTTGGACTTCAGCGCCCTGGCACCCGCCGAGCGTGAGCAGGCGGTGATGCAGGCCGCTACCCGTCAGTCGCTGTTGCCCTTCGACCTGGCCAACGGCCCGCTGCTGCGGGTGCAATTGCTCAAGCTGGCCGAGCAGGAACACGTGCTGCTGCTGACCTTGCACCACATCGTGTCCGACGGCTGGTCGATGAACGTGCTGATCGACGAGTTCATTCGCTGCTACGACGCCCATGAGCGTCATGAGCTGCCGCCACTTGCGCCGCTTCCGATCCAGTACAGCGACTACGCCCTTTGGCAGCGTCGCTGGCTGGAGGCGGGAGAACAGGCTCGTCAGCTGGAATACTGGCAGGCACGCCTGGGAGATGAGCACCCGGTACTGGAGTTGCCCATCGACCATCCACGCCCGGCGATGCCCAGCTACCAGGGCACCCGGCATGACTTTGCGATTGATCCGGCGCTGGCTGCGCAGTTGCGCAGTTGCGCGCAAAAACACAATGTGACCTTGTTCATGTTGCTGCTCGGCGCGTTCAACGTGCTGCTGCATCGCTACACCGGGCAGGGCGACATTCGGGTTGGCGTGCCGATTGCCAACCGCAACCGCAGCGAAGTCGAAGGGCTGATCGGTTTCTTCGTCAATACCCAGGTGTTGCGCACCGAACTGACCGGGCAAACCCGCGTCGACGAGTTGCTGCAAGGCATCAAGGAACACGCACTGGGCGCCCAGGCCCATCAGGAATTGCCGTTCGAACGCCTGGTAGAAGCCTTGAAAGTCGAGCGCAGCCTGAGCCACACGCCGCTGTTCCAGGTGATGTACAACCATCAGCCGCAAGTGGCGGACATCGCCGCGGTCAACACCGCCTCCGGGCTTGAACTGTCCCTGGTGCAATGGCAAGGCCGTACCACCCAGTTTGACCTGAGCCTGGACACCTACGAGAAGTCCGGCACCCTGCACGCCGCGCTGACCTATGCCAATGACCTGTTCGACGCCGCCACCATCGAGCACATGGCCCGGCACTGGCTCAGCCTGTTGCAGGCGATGGTCGCCGATGGCAGCCAGCGCATCGGTGAACTGCCGATGCTCGCCGCCGCAGAGCAGCACGTGCTGGTGCATGACTGGAACCAGACGGCCGAGGCGTACCCGACCGAACGTGGCATCCACCACCTGATCGAAGACCAGGTACAACGCACTCCGCACGCCGTTGCCCTGGTGTTCGGCGCGACGCAGTTGACCTACGCGCAGCTCGACACGCGCGCCAACCAGTTGGCCCATGCCCTGCGCGAGCAGGGTGTTGGCCCGGACGTACTGGTGGGGATCTGCATCGAGCGCTCCATCGAAATGGTGGTCGGCCTGCTGGCGATTCTCAAGGCCGGCGGCGCCTACGTCCCGCTGGACCCTGAATACCCCCGCGAACGCCTGGCTTACATGATCGAAGACAGCGGCATCGGGCTGCTGCTCAGCCAGCAGAGCCTGCTGTCGACCTTGCCGGTCGACGGCATCAACGTCATCGCACTCGACCAGGCACAAGGCTGGCTCGACGATTACGGCCGCGAGCCTCTGGCCGTCAACGTGCACGCGCTGAACCTCGCCTATGTGATCTACACCTCCGGCTCCACCGGCAAGCCCAAGGGCGCAGGCAACAGCCATCGTGCGTTGGTCAACCGCCTGTGCTGGATGCAGCAGGCTTATGGCCTGGATGCCAGCGACGCAGTGTTGCAGAAAACCCCGTTCAGCTTTGACGTGTCGGTGTGGGAGTTCTTCTGGCCGTTGATGAGCGGCGCACGGCTGGTGGTCGCAGCACCGGGCGAGCATCGCGAGCCGGCTCGCCTGATCGAGACCATTGGCGAGCACGCTATCACCACGCTGCACTTCGTACCGTCGATGCTGCAGGCATTTATCCACGAGCCGGGCGTGCAGGCCTGCGCCAGCCTCAAGCGCATCGTATGCAGTGGCGAGGCGCTGGCGCTGGATGCGCAGTTGCAGGTGTTCGCCAAGCTTCCGGGCGCCGGGTTGTACAACCTCTACGGCCCGACGGAAGCGGCCATCGACGTCACCCATTGGACCTGCATCGACGAAGGTGCCGACAGCGTGCCCATCGGCCGCCCCATTGCCAATCTGGGAACCTACATCCTCGACGCGCAACTCAACCCTGTGCCGGCAGGCGTCAGCGGTGAGCTTTACCTCGGTGGCACCGGGCTGGCCCGCAGTTACCACCGCCGCGCGGCGCTCACCGCCGAGCGTTTTGTGCCGTGCCCGTTCAATGACGGTGCGCGGCTGTACCGGACCGGCGACCGGGTGCGCCAGCGCGCCGACGGTGTGATCGAATACCTCGGCCGCCTCGATCATCAGGTCAAGCTGCGCGGCCTGCGCATCGAACTGGGTGAGATCGAGACCCGCCTGATGCAACACCCGCTGGTGCGCGAGGCCGTGGTGCTGGTGCAGGGCGGTAAACAGTTGGTTGCTTACCTGGTGCTGGAGGGAGGCGAGCCTGCCACGCCGTGGCAACCGGAGCTCAAGGCGTGGCTGTTGAACAGCCTGCCGGAATACATGGTGCCCACCCACCTGATGCCGCTGGTGAAATTGCCGGTGACCGCCAACGGCAAGCTCGACCGCAAGGCCTTGCCGTTGCCGGAAGCTGCGCCGCAGCAGGCGTTTGTGGCGCCGGAAAATGACCTGCAAAAAGCCTTGGCGGCGATCTGGAGTGATGTGCTGGCCATTGAGCAGGTCGGCCTGGAAGACAACTTTTTTGAGCTTGGCGGTGATTCGATCATCTCGATCCAGGTGGTCAGCCGTGCGCGCCAGGCGGGGATTCGCCTCAGCCCCCGCGACCTGTTCCAGTACCAGAGTGTGCGCAGCCTGGCGTTGGTGGCGAGCTTTGACCAGGCCAGCACGATCGACCAGGGCCCGGTCAGCGGCGAGGTGATCCTGACTCCGGTGCAGCAGGGCTTTTTCGAACAGGCGATCCCGGAACGTCAGCACTGGAACCAATCGTTGTTGCTCACGCCGCGCGAGCCGCTGGTGGCCGAAGCACTGGACGTCGCACTGACCCGGCTGATCAACCACCACGATGCCTTGCGCCTGCGTTTTGTGAAGGGCGCCGATGGCTGGCAACAAGCCCACACGGCCCCCGTCAGCGAGTCAGGCCTATGGCAGGCAAGTGCCGCCACCGACAGCGAATTGGCCGCATTGTGCGAGGAGGCCCAGCGCAGTCTCGACCTGCAGCAGGGCCCGCTGCTGCGTGCCGTGCTGGTAGACATGGCCGACGCAAGCCAGCGCCTGTTGCTGGTGCTGCACCACTTGGTGGTGGACGGTGTGTCCTGGCGCATCCTGCTGGAGGACCTGCAGCAGGCTTACCGCGCGCCTGCGCAGTTGCCGGGCAAGACCAGCGCCTATCAGGCTTGGGCGCAGCACTTGCAGGCCCACGCGCGAACGCTGAATGGGCAACTGCCGTATTGGCAGGCACAGTCGGGCACGGCCGATTTACCCTGCGACAACCCACAGGGCGGGTTGCAAAATCGCCTGGGGGAAAAGATCGAAACCCGCCTCAACCCCGAGCTGACCCGCCAGTTGCTGCAACACGCGCCGGCGGCGTATCGCACCCAGGTCAACGACCTGCTGCTGACAGCCCTGGCACGGGTGGTCAGCCGCTGGAGCGGGCAGGACGCAGCGTTGATCCAGCTCGAAGGCCATGGCCGTGAAGACCTGTTTGAAGCGCTGGACCTGACCCGCACCGTGGGCTGGTTCACCAGCCTGTTCCCGGTGCGCTTGCAGGCGCAAGGCGAGCTGCCGGCGGCGATCAAGTCGGTCAAGGAACAACTGCGCGCAGTGCCGGACAAGGGCCTGGGCTACGGATTGCTTCGCTATCTGGGCGAGCCTGAGGCGCGTGAAGCGCTGGCCGGGTTGCCGGGGCCGCGTATTACGTTCAACTACCTGGGGCAGTTCGACCGTCAGTTCAATGACTCGGCGCTGTTCGTGCCGGCCAGCGAAAGCAGTGGCCAGGCCCAGGACGGCGAGGCACCGCTGGCCAACTGGCTGACCCTGGAGGGCCAGGTGTATGGCGGTGAGCTCGCGTTGCAATGGGGCTTCAGCCGCGAGATGTTCCAGGCCGCTACCGTCCAGCGCCTGGCCGACGATTATGCCGTCGAGTTGGCAGCATTGATCGAACATTGCTGCGCTACCCAGGCGGGGCACGTCACGCCGTCCGATTTCCCGCTGGCCCACCTGACCCAGCAGCAACTCGACGCGCTGCCGGTAGCAGGGCCGGCCATCGACGATATCTACCCGTTGTCGCCGATGCAGCAGGGGATGTTATTCCACACCCTTTACGAGCCCCAGGCACAGGCCTATATCAACCAACTGCGCCTGGACATCGAAGGCCTCGATTTGCTGGCTTTCGGCCGTGCGTGGCAGTCTGCGCTGGATCGGCATGACATCCTGCGCAGCAGTTTCCATTGGCTGGGACTCGACAGTGCCCATCAAGTGATCCATCGCCAGGTCGACCTGCAGTTGCAGGTGATCGAGGCGGTCGACGCCGACCTTGACGCCCTGGCCGACGCCGAGCGCGAGCGCGGTTTTGATTTGAGCGTCGCACCGCTGTTCCGTCTGACGCTGGTGCGTGGTGCCGGCAGCGGCTGGCATTTGATCTACACCAGTCATCACATCCTGATGGATGGCTGGAGCAACGCACAGCTGCTCGGCGAAGTCATCAGCCATTACGCCGGTCAGGCGCTGCCAGCGCCCCTGGGGCAATTTCGCGACTACCTGGGCTGGTTGCAGCAACAATCGTCAGCGGCGGACGAGGCCTTCTGGCGCGCCAGCTTGGCCCCGGTGCAAGCCCCGACGTTGTTGGCCGAGGCCCTTCGCCCACCGGTGGACGGCGCAGGCATGGCCGACCATCAGGCGGTTCTCGACAGCACGTTGACCACCACCCTGAGCGAGTTCGCCCGTCAGCAAAAAATCACCCTCAACACCCTGCTCCAGGGAGCCTGGAGTGTGCTGCTGCAACGCTACACCGGCCAGCCGTGCGTCGTGTTCGGTGCCACGGTCGCCGGGCGTTCCGCGCCGCTGCCAGGTATCGAGCAACAGCTGGGGCTGTTTATCAATACCTTGCCGATGATCAGCACACCCGCCCCGGCGCAACAGGCCGCCGCCTGGCTGGGCGAGTTGCAAGCCTTGAACCTTGGCCTGCGTGATCACGAACATGTGCCGCTGTACGACATTCAGGGGTGGGCCGGCCAGCAGGGCGCGGCGCTCTTCGACACGTTGCTGGTGTTCGAAAACTTCCCCGTCGCCGAAGCGCTCAAGCAGGGCGCGCCCGCTGGCTTGTCGTTTGGCCAGTTGCACAACCACGAGCGCACTAACTACCCGTTGACCCTGGGTATCGAGCTGGGCAGCAGCCTGCGCCTGGAGTTCAGCTATGACCGGGCGCGTTTCAGCGAGGCCCAGGTCGCCCAGCTGAGCGCCAACCTGCAACACCTGTTGGTGCAACTGGCGGCAGACCCTGGCGCCAGCCTTGGCAGCCTGCAATTGCTCGATGAGCCTGGCCGTCGCGCCATGCTTGGCCTGAGTCAATCCCGGGCGGCAAGCACCCGTCATCACGGGTTGGTCCACGAGCGCATCGCCGCCCAGGCCCAGGCCACTCCGGCTGCGCTGGCGGTACTGGCGGGCAGTCAACGCTTGAGCTACGGCGAGCTCAATGAGCGGGCCAACCGCCTGGCTCATCGCTTGCTGGAGCACGGCGTTGGCCCCGGCCGGCGCGTCGGCCTGGCTGCGCGACGGGGCCCGCAGTTGATCGTCAGCCTGCTGGCGGTGCTGAAAAGCGGCGCGGCCTATGTCCCGCTGGACCCCAAATACCCCAACGAACGCCTGGCCTACATGTTGGCGGACAGCCGCCTGGATCTGTTGCTCTGCGAAACCGGCCTGCTGGCAGATTTACCGTTGCCCGCATCGTTGACCCGCGTGGACTTCACCGCGTCGGGTGAAGAACTGGCAGCTCACGCCTGCGGCAACCCGCCAAGCCATGCCGTCGCCGCCGACCTGGCGTATGTGATCTACACCTCCGGCTCCACCGGGCAACCGAAGGGTGTGGCGATCGATCACGCCGCCCTCGGCCAATTCTGCGAGAGTGCCGAAGACTACAGCGTGCTGTCCTGCACGGACCGGGTGCTGCAATTCGCGACATTCAGCTTTGATGGTTTCGTCGAGCAATGCTACCCGCCGCTGTGCGTCGGTGCTGCGCTGGTCATGCGCGGTGACGAACTGTGGGATGCGGGGCAACTGGCTCGGGAAATCGTAGAGCAGGGCGTAACCCTGGCCGACTTGCCGGCAGCCTATTGGTACCTGTTAGCCAAGGAGTGTGCCGTCGATGGCCGTTCGCTGGGCAACTTGCGCCAGGTCCACGTAGGCGGTGAGGCGATGTCGGTTGAAGGCCTGCGAGCCTGGCATGACGCCGGGCTGGGCAAGGTGCGCCTGCTCAACACCTACGGCCCCACTGAGGCGACCGTGGTGTCCAGTGTGCACGACTGCCAGTTGGCGGATGCCAGCGATGCGTTCGGCATTCCGATTGGCCGGGCCATCGCGGGTCGTGCGCTGTATGTGCTCGACAGCGCCTTTGAGCTGCTGCCCGTCGGCGGTGTCGGTGAGCTGTACATCGGCGCTCCGGCCGGCCTGGCCCAGGGCTATTTTGACCGTCCCGCGTTGACGGCTGAACGCTTCCTGCCGGACCCGTTTGCCGGTGTGCCGGGTGCGCGCCTGTACCGCAGTGGCGACCTGGCCCGCTACAACCAACATCATGCCCTGGAGTACGTGGGGCGGATCGACCATCAGGTGAAGATCCGCGGTTTGCGCATCGAAATGGGCGAAATCGAAGCGTGCCTGCAAGCCCTGCCGCAGGTGCACGAAGCCGCGGTGATCGCCTACGAAGGACCCACAGGCGCGCAGTTGGTGGGGTATGTGGTAGCCGCCCAAGGCGTAGCCACCGGGTCTGCTGACCTGGCCGCCATCCTGGCTCAATCACTGCCCGACTACATGGTGCCGGGCCATTGGGTGTGGCTGGACGCGCTGCCGTTGAACAACAACGGCAAGCTCGACCGCCGCGCATTACCTGCGCCGGACCTGAGTCAGCCTCGGCAGGCCTACGAGGCGCCTCACAGCCCGTTGCAGATCCAGTTGGCGGCGATCTGGCAGGCGGTGTTGCAGGTAGAGCGCGTCGGCCTTAATGATCATTTCTTCGAGCGTGGTGGCCATTCGTTGCTGGCGACCCAGGTTATTTCCCGGGTGCGGCATGCGCTCAAGCTTGAAGTGCCGTTGAAAGCGTTGTTCGAGCATCCGACACTGCTGGCTTTCGCCGCCGCGTGCGCGGGTTTGCAGGTGCAGGAAAGCCTGCCCATGCTGGCCCTGGAACGCGGCCGGCCGATGGCGCTGTCATCGGCCCAGGAGCGCCAGTGGTTCCTCTGGCAACTGGACCCCGACAGCGCGGCCTACCACGTGCCCACCGCGCTGCATCTGCGTGGCAGCCTGAATGTGGCGGCACTGGAGCAAGCGTTCCAGGCGCTGGTGCAGCGTCATGAAGCCTTGCGCACCACCTTCGTCGAAGAAGGCGAGCAGACCTGGCAGGTGATCCAGCCACGGCGGGCCCAGGTGGTTGAACAGCAAGCCGTGGATGTCCACGGGATTGCTGCAGCCGTTGAGCACGAAATCCAGCGTCCGTTCGACTTGCTCAACGGCCCGCTGATGCGCGTCAAGTTGCTGAGGGTGCAGCCTGACCATCACGTCCTGATCATTACCCAGCACCACATCATTTCCGATGGCTGGTCGATGCAAATCATTGTCGACGAGTTGATCCAGTTCTACCGCGCGTTCTGCGCGGGCACCGAGACCGCCTTGCAAGAGCTGGCGCTGCAGTACGCCGACTATGCCGTCTGGCAGCGCCAGTGGATGGCCGAGGGCGAAAGCGCCCGGCAACTGGCGTACTGGCGTGAGAAATTGGGCGGTGAGCAACCGGTGCTGGAGCTGCCCTTCGACTTCCCGCGTCCGGCCGAACAGAGCTTGCGTGGTGCACGCCTGGACTTCAATTTGCCAGCGGAACTGGCGTCTGGCTTGCAGGTCCTGGCGCAACGCGAACAGGTGACGTTGTTCGTGCTGTTGCTGGCTTCATTCCAGATGCTGTTGCACCGCTACAGCGGGCAAGGCGACATCCGTGTCGGCGTGCCGGTAGCCAACCGTAATCGCATGGAAACCGAAGGCCTGGTGGGCTTCTTCGTCAACACCCAGGTGCTGCGCGCCGAGTTTGACAGCCAGGCTTCGTTCAGCGATCTGCTGCAACAGGTTCGTCAGTCGGTGCTCGACGCCCAGACTTACCAGGACTTGCCGTTCGAGCAGTTGGTGGATGCTCTGCAACCCCGGCGCAGCCTTAGCCACAGCCCGCTGTTCCAGGTGCTGTTCAATCACCAGAACCGTGAGACTGGCGCGGCGCAGTTGCCAGGATTGTCGATCGAGGGCGTGGCCTGGGACAGCGGCACGTCCCAGTTCGACCTGAGCCTGGACACCGGCGAAGTGGCCGGCGGCCTGGCGGCGTCCCTGACGTACGCCACCGATCTATTCCAGCGCAGCACCATTGAACAACTGGCGCACCACTGGCAGAACCTGCTGCACGCTATCGTCAGCCAGCCTGGGCAGGCTGTCGCGCAGTTTGCGCTGCTGGACGCCGATGAGCGCCAAACGATCCTGCGGGACTGGAACAGCCTCGAACTGAGTGGCACTTTCGAGGGGGGCTTGCATGAGCTGATCGAGGCTCAGGCCCGGAAGGCACCTGACCAGTTGGCGATGATCTTTGGCGCCGAATGCCTCGACTATCGCCAGCTTAACGCACGTGCCAATCGCCTGGCCCGCCGCCTGCGTGAGCGCGGCGTAGGGCCGGAAGTGCGGGTGGGTGTGCTGCTGCCTCGCTCGGTGGAAATGGTTGTGGCGTTGCTCGCGACGCTCAAGGCCGGCGGCACCTATGTGCCCCTGGACCCCAACTATCCGGCCGACCGATTGGCCTACATGCTGGAAGACAGTCAGGCCCGGTTGTTGCTGACGGATGCCCAAGGCATGGGGGGCGGCCTGGAGGTGCTGCAGGTGCCCTCTGAAAGCGTTGACCCGCAACACCCCGATTGTGCCGACCTGCCAGCCCTGGCGAGCGCTGATAATCTCGCCTATGTGATCTACACCTCGGGTTCGACCGGCAAGCCCAAGGGTGTTGCCATCAGCCATCGCAATGCCGTTTCACTGATTCAGTGGGCCCAGGGTGTCTACCGTCGCGAGGACTTGCAGGGGGTATTGGCTTCAACCTCGATCTGCTTCGACCTGTCGGTGTGGGAGCTTTTTGTCACCCTGGCCAGTGGCGGCTTCTTCATCCTGGCTGAAAATGCCCTGGCGCTGGCGGATTTGCCGGCGCGGGACCGGGTTACCTTGATCAACACCGTGCCCTCGGCGATTGCTGCGTTGCACCAGGCCGGGCAGATTCCCGACAGCGTGCGCATCATCAACCTCGCCGGTGAGCCACTGAAGCAGTCGCTCGTGGATGGGCTTTACCAGCAGGCCACGCTGAAGCATGTGTATGACCTGTACGGGCCCTCCGAAGACACCACGTATTCGACTTACGTACGCCGCACAGCGGGTGGCCGGGCGAGCATTGGCCGACCGCTGGCCGGTACCGACAGCTATGTGCTGGACGCACAGTTGGAGCCGGTGCCGGTCGGTGTGGTCGGTGAGTTGTACCTTGCCGGCGCCGGGATCGCCCGGGGCTACCTGCTGCGCCCGGACCTGACGGCGGAGCGCTTTGTGCCGGACCCGTTCGGCGATCGCGCAGCTCGGCTGTACCGCACCGGTGACCTGGTACGCTATCTGGCCGATGGCGAAATCCAGTACGTGGGACGCATCGATCATCAGACCAAAGTGCGTGGGTTTCGCATCGAGCTGGGCGAAATCGAGAAGCGCCTGCTGCAACATGTCGCTGTCCACGAAGCCGTGGTGGTGGCCCATGAAGCGCAGAGCGGCACTCGTCTGATTGCCTATCTGGTGTTGGAGCCTGGGGCGCAGTCCGGTGTGCAAGACGATGTGCGTGTCTGGCTCAAGCAGACGCTTCCGGACTACATGGTGCCGGCCCAGATGGTCATCCTTGATCAACTGCCGTTGACACCCAATGGCAAGCTCGACCGCAAGGCCTTGCCGGTGCCGGAGCTACAAGGTTCCCATGCGCTGCATGTAGCGCCGCACAGCGAGCTGGAACGCCGTATTGCGGCGATCTGGCAGGACGTGCTCAAGGTGCCGCAGATTGGCGTCAGCGATAACTTCTTCGAGCTGGGCGGCGACTCGATCATCTCGATCCAGGTGGTCAGCCGTGCGCGCCAGGCCGGGATTCGTTTTACCCCCAAAGAACTGTTCCAGCACCAGACCGTACAAGGCCTGGCCTCGGTGGCGCAGTTGGGCGAGGGCGCACTGCTGATCGATCAGGGCCCGGTGACCGGCGACAGCGTGTTACTGCCGATCCATCAGGCATTTTTCGATACGGCGATTCCCGAGCGGCACCACTGGAACCAGTCGGTACTGCTCAAGACCACGCAGCCGTTGAACCCTGAACATCTGGAACAAGCCCTGCACGCCTTGCTGGTGCAGCACGATGCCTTGCGCGTGAGCTTCGTCCGGCAGGCCGATGGCTGGCGAGCGACTTACCAGCCGGTCAGCGAGCAACCTTTGCTGTGGCAACGCAGCATCGTCGACGCTTCGGCGCTGGAGCAACTGGGCGACGAAGCCCAGCGCAGCCTGGACCTGGGCAATGGCCCACTGCTGCGCGCGGTGCTGGCGACCCTGGCCGACGGCAGTCAGCGGCTGCTGCTGGTGATCCATCACCTGGCGGTGGATGGCGTTTCGTGGCGCATCCTGTTCGAAGACCTGCAAACCGCCTACGAGCAACTGCAGCAGGGTCGCGTCGTGGCATTGCCGGCCAAGACTTCGTCGGTCAAGGCCTGGGGCGAGCGGCTG
>NZ_JACAQC010000035.1:46828-50672 GCF_013385345.1 Pseudomonas sp. I8001 | reverse complement strand
GCTTGCTCGCGAATACGGTGTAACAGTCACCTGATGTATCGACTGATTTACCGTATTCGCGAGCAAGCCCGCTCCCACATCTGTTTCCGTACGCCCGTTATTGTGTTTCGAGATATTCGCTGTACAAAATTTTCACATTCCATCCAAGACAATTCGCCGGCTATTTCCCCTGTCGAGTGCTCTAAAACGAGTGCCCACCTACTGCAGGAGTGAGTAATCAATGGCGTTGCCGGCGTTGATCGGGCACCATTTGCGCCATTGCGTTCACCGTCTACCCCAGCCTGCCTGGGCGAGGGCGGGGCGCCGCTGTATTCATTCGCAACTTAAACTTCCAATGGGTCCTAAAACGACATGGCAAACCCGGACGCCCTGAATCAGCAGCGAGCTTCTAATCGCTTGCTGCAACCGACCGTCAAATCCCATCTGGCGTACACGCTGCTTTGTGCCTTGATCATGATGGTGATGTTCTCCCTGCTGCGCCTGGCGCTGCTGGTCTACAACCGCGAGATGATCCTCGACACACCGGCCTCGACTTTCCTTGAAGCGTTCGCCAACGGCCTGCGCCTGGATATCCGCCTGGTGATGTACGTGCTGGTGCCGTTGCTGCTGGCGTTGTTCAGCGTACGGGCCATGGCGGCGCGCGGGTTCTTCCGCTTGTGGCTGACGGTCGCGTCCAGCATCGCGCTGTTCCTGGGCCTGATGGAAATGGACTTCTACCGCGAGTTCCACCAGCGCCTCAACGGCCTGGTCTTCCAGTACGTGAAGGAAGACCCGAAAACCGTGATGAGCATGCTCTGGTACGGTTTCCCGGTGGTGCGCTACCTGCTGGCCTGGGCCGTGGGTACGCTGATCCTGAGCATCGCCTTCAAAGGCGCCGACCGTGCAACGCGCCCACGCGGCCCGTTCAGCGGTGGCAGCATCGGCACTCGCCAGGTAGCGCCGTGGTACACGCGCATCGCGGTGTTCGTGGTCTGCCTGCTGGTCGCCGTGGTCGCCATCCGTGGCACCCTGCGCCAGGGCCCGCCACTGCGTTGGGGCGACGTGTACACCACCGACTCGAACTTCGCCAACCAGTTGGGCCTCAACGGTACCTTGTCGCTGATTGCGGCGGCGAAATCGCGCTTCTCCGAGGAGCGTTCGAACATCTGGAAAGCCACCCTGGAGCAGCCGCTGGCCACCCAGACCGTGCGCGACATGCTGGTATTGCCGAGCGAGAAACTGGTCGACACCGACACCGCCGCGGTACGCCGTGACTTCACGCCGCCGGCCGAGAAGACCCTGCCGATCAAGAACGTCGTGGTTATCCTGATGGAAAGCTTCGCCGGTCACTCGGTGGGCGCCCTGGGCCGCCCGGGCAACATCACGCCGTACTTCGACAAACTGTCCAAGGAAGGCCTGCTGTTCGACCGCTTCTTCTCCAACGGCACCCACACCCACCAGGGTATGTTCGCCACCATGGCCTGCTTCCCGAACCTGCCGGGTTTCGAATACCTGATGCAGACTCCGGAAGGCAGCCACAAGCTGTCGGGCCTGCCGCAGTTGCTCAGCCATCGCGATTTCGATGACGTGTACGTCTACAACGGCGACTTCGCCTGGGATAACCAGTCGGGCTTCTTCAGCAACCAGGGCATGACCAACTTCATCGGGCGTAATGACTTCGTCAACCCGGTGTTCTCGGACCCGACCTGGGGCGTGTCCGACCAGGACATGTTCAACCGTGGCCTGGAAGAGTTGAAGGCCCGTGAAGGCGGCAAGCCGTTCTATGCGCTGCTGCAAACCCTGTCCAACCACACGCCGTACGCGTTGCCGACGCCATTGCCGGTCGAGAAGGTCACCGACCGTGGCAGCCTCAACGAGCATTTGACGGCCATGCGCTACTCCGACTGGGCCTTGGGCCAGTTCTTTGAAAAGGCCCGCAAGGAGCCGTACTTCAAGGAAACCCTGTTCGTGATCGTGGGCGACCACGGCTTCGGCAACGAGCAGCAGATCACCGAGATGGACCTGGGCCGCTTCAACGTGCCGATGCTGATGATCGCACCGGGCATGCAGGAGAAGTTCGGCGAGCGTGACCACACCGTGGGCACCCAGATCGACATCGTGCCGACCATTATGGGCCGCCTGGGCGGTGACACCCTGCACCAGTGCTGGGGCCGTGACCTGCTCAACCTGCCGGAAGGCGACAAGGGCTTTGGTGTGATCAAGCCGTCGGGCAGCGACCAGACCGTCGCCTTGCTCACCGGTGATCGCGTGCTGGTCCTGCCCAAGGAAATGCCACCAAAGTTGTGGGAATACGAACTGGGCGCCAACCCGACCGGGAAAGTGATTCCAGAGTCGCCGGACGAGGCTGCGTTGAAGCAGAAGCTCGAATCGTTCCTGCAGACCGCTACCAAGAGCCTGCTGGACAACACCGCAGGTGTAGTGGACGGCAAGCCGGACTAAACACCCGCGCATAAAAAAAGAGGCCTTTCAAGGCCTCTTTTTTTTGCACGCTGGAACGCGTTATATCTTGCCGAGCAACAACAGAATCAGCAGCACTACCAACACAGTACCGAGAATACCCGATGGCCCGTAACCCCAGTTACGTGAGTGAGGGAACACTGGAAGACCGCCGACCAGCAGGAGGATCAGAATAATGATAAGAATGAGGCTCATGTTTTGTTTTCCTTATTGTCTTCTGAAAAGACCTGGTATTTAACGGATAGGCCCGACAGCTGATACGGACGCCTTAATAACTCCGACCCCTGTGTTTGGCAGAAAATTCCGTGTTTTTTTAAAGCTTTTCGCTAACTTGCTTATTTCCTTTAACCCCGTTGCAAATAACCGTCCTTAGTTCAAATAAATGGAACTTGGCGGGTTTCCCGCTATCCGACCCGGCCCACGGTTTGCCTGGGGCATTCAGCAGTCTGATGGTGCGTGGGTGCAGGAAAAACCTTCGCTACACTGCGGCTCACTTCTTCCGTGAACCACAAGGCTACTTTCCTATGCAAAATCGCATGATGATCACCGGCGCCGGTTCTGGCCTGGGTCGCGAAATCGCTCTGCGCTGGGCCCGTGAGGGTTGGCAGCTGGCCTTGTCGGACGTCAGCGAAGCGGGCCTGCAAGAAACCCTCAAGCTTGTACGCCAGGCCGGTGGTGACGGTTTCACCCAGCGCTGCGACGTGCGCGACTACAGCCAGCTCACCGCGTTCGCACAGGCCTGTGAGGAAAAGCTCGGTGGCATCGACGTGATCGTCAACAACGCCGGTGTCGCATCGGGCGGGTTCTTCAGCGAACTGTCCCTGGAAGACTGGGACTGGCAGATCGCGATCAACCTGATGGGCGTGGTCAAGGGCTGCAAGGCCTTCCTGCCGCTGCTGGAAAAGAGCAAGGGCCGCATCATCAACATCGCGTCCATGGCCGCCCTGATGCAGGGCCCGGCCATGAGCAACTACAACGTGGCCAAGGCCGGCGTGGTGGCGCTCTCGGAGAGCCTGCTGGTGGAACTCAAGCAACAGGAAGTCGGCGTGCATGTGGTGTGCCCATCCTTCTTCCAGACCAACCTGCTGGACTCGTTCCGCGGGCCGACGCCGGCGATGAAGGCCCAGGTGGGCAAGCTGCTGGAAAGCTCGCCGATTACCGCCGCACAGATCGCCGACTACATCTACCAGCAGGTGGCTGAAGGGCAATTCATGATCCTGCCCCACGAGCAGGGGCGCATGGCCTGGGCACTGAAACAGAAGAACCCGCAACTGCTGTATGACGAGATGACCGTGATGGCGGACAAGATGCGGGCGAAAGCCCAGTCGCAGGCGGTAAAAGGTTGAATTTCAGGTGAGCACCTGATGTGGCGAGGGAGCTTGCTGTG
>NZ_JACAQC010000035.1:0-46750 GCF_013385345.1 Pseudomonas sp. I8001 | reverse complement strand
CCCTCGCCACAGCAAGCTCCTCGCCACAACAAGCTCTCTAGCCACAGAGAGCGCCTGCAAATTTGAACATATCGTTTGGTTCTTGGGTGTAATTCGAGATTATTCACTGCCTGTCTGTAGGGTAATTTACCCTGATGTGTAAGGCATGCCTGTTTAACCTGAAGGCCATTGATGGTGCCAGGCAGGGAGCGCATGGTCGGGGTTCGGTAACTTAAAAAGGACGAACCCCATGCTGGTATTAAGCCGCGCGGTAGGTGAAATAATTTCGGTGGGTGACCAGATCACTTTGCGCATTCTGGAAGTGAACGGCACCCAAGTGAAGCTGGGTGTGGAAGCGCCGGTGGGGGTCAATGTGCACCGGGCGGAGGTCTATCAGAAGATCCTCAGTCGCCACGGGCAGCAGACCAACACCCATCCAGTGCCTGTGCCCAATCCTTGAGTCTCAGTCGAACAGGTGCTTGGGCACATCGTGCTTGAGCATCAACTGGCACTGCTCGCTTTCGGGGTCGAAAACAATCAGCGCCTGGCCCTTGGTCAGCGCCTGGCGTACCCGCAGCACCCGTGTTTCCAGGGGGGTGTCGTCACCATTGTCGGTGCCGTCGCGGGTCACGAAGTCTTCGATGAGGCGTGTCAGGGTGTCGACTTCAAGTGCATCGTAGGGAATCAGCATACAAGCCTCGGCTAGGGAATCCCGGCGATGCTACTGCGCCGGGATCCGAGTTGCCAGTCTCAGGTTTTTTGGCCCACCAGGCTGTCCACCGACGGCACGCGGGTATCACTCTCCATTTGTGTGTCGTGTTCGATCTGGTGACTGAACCGGTCGAGGGAGCCCTTGGCCGGCTGTGCATCGCTGGCGAACACCGGCGGGCTGAGGATGTACGCGCCCAGCAGGCGACTCAGCGCGGCGAGGCTGTCGATGTGCGTGCGCTCATAACCATGGGTGGCATCGCAACCGAATGCCAGCAGTGCGGTGCGAATGTCGTGGCCGGCGGTCACCGCCGAATGCGCGTCGCTGAAGTAGTAGCGAAACAGGTCGCGACGCACCGGTAGCTCATTTTCCGCCGCCAGGCGCAGCAGGTGGCGGGACAGGTGATAGTCATACGGCCCGCCGGAATCCTGCATCGCCACACTCACCGCGTGCTCGCTGGAGTGCTGCTCGTGGGCCACCGGCGCAATGTCGATGCCGACGAACTCACTCACATCCCACGGCAATGCCGCCGCCGCACCACTGCCGGTTTCTTCGGTGATGGTGAACAGCGGATGGCAGTCGATCAGCAGCGGCTGGCCGCTGTCGACAATCGCCTTGAGCGCCGCCAGCAGCGCGGCAACCCCGGCTTTATCGTCCAGGTGGCGGGCGCTGATATGCCCGCTCTCGGTGAATTCCGGCAGCGGGTCGAAGGCGACGAAATCGCCGACGCTGATACCCAGGGAGTCACAGTCGGCGCGGGTGGCGCAGTAGGCATCCAGGCGCAGTTCGATGTGGTCCCAACTGATGGGCATTTCATCCACGGCCGTATTGAACGCGTGACCGGAGGCCATCAACGGCAACACGCTGCCACGGATCACTCCGTTATCGGTGAACAGGCTGACGCGACTGCCTTCGGCAAAACGGCTGGACCAGCAGCCCACCGGCGCGAGGGTCAGGCGGCCATTGTCCTTGATCGCCCGCACGGCGGCGCCGATGGTGTCCAGGTGCGCGGAAACGGCGCGGTCGGGGCTGTTTTTCTGGCCCTTGAGGGTGGCGCGGATGGTGCCGCGCCGGGTCATTTCAAAGGGAATGCCCAGTTCCTCAAGGCGCTCGGCAACGTAGCGCACGATGGTGTCGGTAAACCCGGTGGGGCTGGGAATGGCGAGCATTTCCAGCAGCACTTTTTGCAGGTAAGCGAGATCCGGTTCGGGGATGGTTCGGGTCATGGAAACTCCTGATGAGTTGAGGGCATCGATGGTTTCGATGAAAGGGGCGCCTCAGAGATTGTGTTGGCTGTACCGGCGTCTTCGCGAGCAAGCCCGCTCCCACATTTGGAATGCATTCCCCTGTGGGAGCGGGCTTGCTCGCGAAAGCGCCAGTCAAGGCAACACCTTTCTCAAGCCGTCGGTTGGCTATGGGGAAACAACAGGTCCACGAACTTTTCAGCCGTCGGCTGCGGTTCATGGTTGGCCAGCCCGGCCCGTTCGTTGGCTTCGATAAACACGTAGTCCGGTTGGTCGGCGGCCGGCACCATCAGGTCCAGGCCCACCATGGGAATGTCGAGGGCACGGGCGGCGCGCACGGCGGCGTCCACCAGGGTCGGGTGGAGGATGGCGGTGACGTCTTCCAGGCAACCGCCGGTGTGCAGGTTGGCGGTACGCCGCACCGCCAGGCGTTCGCCACGGGGCAGGATGCTGTTGTAGTCGTAGCCGGCCGCCTGCAGGGTGCGTTGGGTTTCATGGTCCAGGGGGATTTTGCTTTCGCCATCGGTGGCGGCCTGGCGTCGGCGGCTCTGGGCTTCGATCAACGCGCCAATGGAATGCTGACCATCGCCGGTGACTTCCGCCGGGCGCCGAATGGCGGCGGCAACCACTTCAAAGCCGATCACCAGAATGCGCAGGTCGAGGCCTTCGTGGAAGCTTTCCAGCAGTACACGGGTGTCGAATTGGCGGGCCGCCTCAATGGCTTTTTGCACGTCTTCAATGGTCTGCAAATCCACCGCCACCCCCTGGCCTTGTTCGCCATCCAGCGGCTTGACCACAATACGCTGGTGCTCGTCGAGAAACTCCAGGTTGTCATCGGCACTGCCGGCCAATTGCTGGGCCGGAAGGTTCAGGCCTGCGGCCTTGAACACCTTGTGGGTCAGGCTCTTGTCCTGGCACAAAGTCATGCTGATGGCGCTGGTCAGGTCGCTGAGGGATTCGCGGCAGCGCACCCGGCGGCCACCGTGGCTCAGGGTGAACAAGCCGGCATCGGCATCGTCCACTTGCACGTCGATCCCGCGCCGATGAGCTTCCTCGACGATGATCCGCGCATAGGGATTGAACTCCGCCTGCGGGCCAGGGCCGAGGAACAGCGGCTGGTTGATCCCGTTCTTGCGCTTGATGGCGAAGGTGGTCAGCGCGCGAAAGCCAAGCTTGGCGTAGAGACTTTTTGCCTGGCGGTTGTCGTGCAGCACCGACAGGTCGAGGTAGCTCAGGCCACGGCTCATGAAGTGTTCGATCAAGTGGCGCACCAGCACTTCACCCACCCCGGGGCGGGTGCATTGCGGGTCGACCGCCAGGCACCAGAGGCTGCAGCCGTTCTCCGGATCGTGAAAGGCCTTCTGGTGGTTCAGGCCCATCACGCTGCCGATCACCGCGCCGCTGTCTTCGTCCTCGGCCAGCCAATACACCGGGCCGCCTTGATGGCGTGGCGTGAGCAGTGCCGGGTCCACCGGCAACATGCCGCGCCCCTGGTACAACTGGTTCACCGCTTGCCAGTCCGCCTCGGTTTGTACCCGGCGAATCCGGAACCCGCGAAACACCCGGGTTGCCGGGCGATAGTCGGTGAACCACAGGCGCAGGGTATCGGACGGGTCGAGAAACAACTGCTGGGGATCAATCCCGAGGATCTGCTGCGGCGCCGCCACATACAGCGCGATATCCCGCTCGCCGGGCTGCTCGTTGAGCAACTCCAGGGCCAGGCTCGCCGGGTCCGGGAAGGTGTGGCCGATCAACAGCCGGCCCCAACCGCAATGCACGGCAATCGGCGTGGGGTCCAGTTCGCTGCCGTCTTCGGCGAAGCGGGCTTGCAGGCGCTCGTAGGAGGGCGCCTGGCCTCGCAGCAAGCGTTGGCTGTAAGCCGTGGCATGAGGTTTCATGAATCAGATTCCTTGTTCGCTGAGCCACAGGTTCAGCGCCGCCAGTTGCCACAGCTTGGAGCCGCGCAACGGGGTCAGTTGGCCTTGGGGATCGGTGAGCAGGCGGTCGAGCATGGCCGGGTTGAACAGGCCGCGGTCCTGGCTTGGGTCCAGCAGCAGCTCACGCACCCAGTTCAAGGTGTCACCCTGCAAATGCTTGAGGCCGGGCACCGGGAAGTAGCCTTTCTTGCGATCGATGACCTCGCTCGGGATCACCCGGCGCGCCGCTTCCTTGAGCACTTGCTTGCCGCCGTCCGGCAGTTTGAATTTGCCCGGCACGCGGGCCGACAGTTCTACCAGGCGATAGTCGAGAAACGGTGTGCGCGCTTCCAGGCCCCAGGCCATGGTCATGTTGTCGACGCGCTTGACCGGGTCATCCACCAGCATCACGGTGCTGTCCAGGCGCAGGGCTTTGTCCACCGCCGCATCGGCGCCGGGCTGGGCGAAATGCTCGCGCACGAAGTCACCGGCGGCGTCATTCGCGGTCAACCATTTCGGCGCGACGGTAGCGGCATAGTCGTCGTAGCTGCGGTCGAAAAATGCGTCGCGGTAGGCCGCGTACGGGTCGCTTGCGCCATCCACCTGCGGGTACCAGTGGTAACCGGCGAACAGTTCATCGGCGCCCTGGCCGCTTTGCACCACCTTGCAGTGCTTGGCCACTTCCCGGGACAGCAGGTAGAAGGCGATGCAGTCATGACTGACCATCGGCTCGCTCATGGCACGGAACGCCGCCGGCAACTGCTCGATGATTTCGCTTTCGGCGATACGCAGTTGGTGGTGACGGGTGCCGTAATGCTTGGCGATCAAGTCCGAATACTGGAACTCGTCGCCGCGCTCGCCGCCCGCGTCTTCAAAGCCGATGGAGAAGGTCGACAGGTCCTGCACGCCGACTTCCCGCAACAGGCCCACCAGCATGCTGGAGTCGACACCGCCGGAAAGCAGCACGCCCACATCCACCGCCGCCCGCTGACGAATCGCCACGGCTTCGCGGGTGCTGTCGAGCACGCGGTCGGTCCAGTCTTCCAGGGTCAGGTTGGCTTCGTCGGCGTGGGGGCCGTAGGGCAGGGTCCACCAGGTTTTCTGTTCAGTCTTGCCATCGGCGTCGATGCGCATCCAGGAGGCGGGCGGCAGCTTTTCAATGCCCGCCAGCAGGGTGCGCGGCGCAGGCACCACGGCGTGGAAGTTCAGGTAGTGATTGAGGGCCACCGGATCGAGGATCGGGTTGATATCGCCACCCTTGAGCAGCGCCGGCAGGGCCGAGGCAAAACGCAGGCGCTGGCCGGTGCGCGACAGGTACAGCGGCTTCACGCCGAGGCGGTCACGGGCGATAAACAGGCGCTGGGCATCGCGCTCCCAGATGGCGAAGGCGAACATCCCGTTGAGCTTGGGCAGCAGGGCTTCGCCCCAGGCGTGGTAGCCCTTGAGCAGCACTTCGGTGTCGCCACCGGAATAGAAGGCGTAGCCCAGGGCTTCCAGCTCTTCACGCAATTCCGGGAAGTTATAGATCGCGCCGTTGAACGCCAGGGACAGGCCCAGTTGGGCGTCGACCATCGGTTGGGCGGAGCCATCCGACAGGTCCATGATTTTCAGGCGTCGATGGCCCAGGGCAATCGGCCCCTGGGCATGAAAGCCCCACGCGTCAGGACCGCGTGGCGCCAAGTGATGGGTGATTCGTTCCACCGCTGCCAGGTCGGCAGGTTGGTGATCGAAACGTAACTCTCCAGCTAATCCGCACATAAATTCCTTACCGGTTTTTCCGTTGGGGAGGGATAGAAATGCAGCCCGCCAAAACGGCGGGTACCCAGAGACTGACCCGGGTAAATTGTGGGAGTTTTAGAACAATACGTTATAAGGCAAAGAGCCTTGACGGGTTGCAAGCCCGTCGTCGCCCTCAGGATTTGCCTGGGTTACCGCGGATCAGGGCGCGCAGCGCGAAGCGATTGGGGTGACAGGCTTCGCTGACACTGCGCGGCAGCGGTAGCGGCTCATCGTCGAGCCAGGCGGCCAGCAGCTCTGCACAGAGTGGCGCGGTGACCAGCCCCCGTGAGCCATGGCCACTGTTGATATACACGCCGTGCAACCACGGGCACGGCGCATCAGGGACCTGCCGGGCGTCTTTGCCAAGGGCGGCGTAGGTGTGATCAAACGCTTCTCGCTGCGCCAGCGGTCCGACGATCGGCAGGTAGTCCGGGCTGGTGCAACGGAAGGCGGCGCGGCCTTCAAGCTGTTCGGGTGCCAGGCTGTCGGCGCCCAGGCGTTGCAGCAAATCGAGGGAGATTTCCCGCAGCATCTCCAGATTGCCCACGTGCTCGGCCACCGTGGGCGTAAGGTCATCGCTCTTGAAGTCGAAGCTGGCACCGAGGGTGTGCTCGCCCAGGCGTGGCGGGGCGACGTAGCCCTCGGCGCACACCACCGTGGCCAACGCCTGGCTTTGCGCCGTTTGCGGCAGGCGAGTGATTTGCCCGCGGATGCGCTTGAGGGGCAAGTCAGCGCTGAAGGAAAACCGCTTGATCTCGGCGGCGCCGGCCAGCACGACCACACTGGCTTGAGCCAGAACCGTATCGTCCTGCAACGCCTGCCACTGACCGTCGACCTGCTTGAGCTCAAGGGCGTCGTGGTGCTGGAGCACTTCGATCAGCGGGTGCCTGGCTTGCCATTCGCACAGCGCCGGCGGGTGAACCCAGCCGCCCTCGGGGAAGAACAACCCACCTTGCTCCAGCGTTATCCCGGCGCGCACCTGTGCCTGCTCTTTATCCAGCAGGTGCAACAGGTCCGGGGCAAAAGCGCCGGCCAGTTGTGCCTGACGCTCGGCTTCCTTGGCGTTGAAGGCCAGTTGCAGCACGCCGCAGCCATCCCAGTCCACGCCACGTTGCAGGTGTTCCAGCAGGCGCCGGGTGTGGCCGAAACCGCTGAGAATCAACTGCGAAAGTGCCGTGCCATGGGCGGAAAGCTTGAGGTACAACACCCCTTGCGGGTTGCCGGAGGCTTCCTGCGCGAGCGCTGCGTGGCGTTCCAGCAAACTGACGCGCCAGCCGCGTGCCGCCAGGCTGGCCGCCGTGGCGCAACCGGCCAGGCCACCACCGATGACCAGTGCATGGCGTTCACCGGAAACCGCAGGCGGGCGCGCAAACCAGGGTTTTGCCGCGGCAGGCGCAGGCGTTTCAGCGGGCCAGCCGAGAAACTCACCCCGCAGGATTTCCCACTTGTGGCCGATGCCGGGGGTGCGCTTCATCTTGAACCCGGCGGCGTTGATCAACCGCCGTACCCAGCCGGTGCTGGTAAAGGTGCTGATGGTCGAGCCCGGCGCCGCCAGCCGCGCCAGTTCGGCGAACAGCTCGGCAGTCCACATGTCGGGGTTCTTGGCCGGGGCGAAACCGTCGAGGAACCAGGCGTCGACCTGCGCGTCCAGCTGCGGCAATTGCTCCAGGGCGTCGCCGATCAGCAACGTCAGGGTGACTCGACCGGTGTCCAGTACCAGCCGCTGGAAGCCTTGGTGAATCGCGATGTATTGCGCCAGCAGTTGCTCGGCGAACGGCGCCAGTTCCGGCCAGAGGGCGAGGGCGCGCTGCAGGTCGGCGCGGCTCAGCGGGTACTTTTCCACGCTGACAAAATGCAGGCGTGCGCCCGCCACCGCGTGTTGTTCGAACAACTGCCAGGCGCACAGGAAATTCAGGCCGGTGCCGAAGCCGGTCTCACCGATCACCAAGCGCCCACCCACCGGCAGCGCCGCAAAGCGTTCCTGCAAACGGTTCTGTTCGAGGAATACGTAGCGGGTTTCTTCAAGGCCCGACTTGTCGGAGAAGTACACGTCATCGAAGACCCGCGAGTGCGGGCGACCTTGGTCATCCCAGTCAAGCTGGGCGTGGGATACGGGGTTCATGAGCGGCTCGGCAAAGGCAAGGCGGCCATTCTAGCTGATCAACAGGGTTGTCATTGATCCATGGCAAGCCGCTGTGGAATTTCCTGCCACGTGTTGTTGCCCAATCCGCTAGTCTTGATCACTTCTGGAACGGAGCCGCCCATGTTCGAATCTGCCGAAATCGGTCACGCCATCGACAAAGACACCTACGACGCCGAAGTGCCGGCCCTGCGTGAAGCCTTGCTGGAAGTGCAGTACGAACTGCAACAGCAGAAGCGCTTCCCGGTGATCATCCTGATCAATGGCATCGAAGGTGCGGGCAAGGGTGAAACCGTCAAATTGCTGAATGAATGGATGGACCCGCGCCTGATCGAGGTGCGCACCTTCGACCAGCAGACCGACGAAGAACTGGCCCGCCCGCCGGCCTGGCGCTACTGGCGCCAGCTGCCGGCGAAAGGTCGCATGGGGGTCTTTTTTGGTAACTGGTACAGCCAGATGCTGCAGAGTCGCGTCCATGGCGAGATCAAGGATGCGCGGCTCGACCAGGCCATCGCCGGTGCCGAGCGCCTGGAAAAGATGCTGTGTGACGAAGGCGCGCTGATCTTCAAGTTCTGGTTTCACCTCTCCAAGAAGCAAATGAAATCCCGGCTCAAGGCCTTGCAGGACGACCCACTGCACAGCTGGCGCATCAGCCCGCTGGACTGGCAGCAGTCCAAGACCTACGACAAGTTTGTGCATTTTGGTGAGCGGATCCTGCGCCGCACCAGTCGTGACTATGCGCCTTGGTATGTGATCGAGGGTGTCGATGCGCACTACCGCGGGCTGACCGTCGGCAAGATCCTGCTCGAAGGCCTGCAAAACGCCTTGAAAGTGCCCAAGGGTAAAGCCAGCGGCATGAACCCGGCGCCGCTGCCATCGGCGGTTGACCAGATGAGCCTGCTGAACAGCCTGGACATGAGCCTGAGCCTTGAAAAGGACGATTACGAAGAACAACTGATTACCGAGCAGGCACGGTTCTCCGGGCTGATGCGCGACAAACGCATGCGCAAGCACGCGTTGGTGACGGTGTTTGAAGGCAACGACGCGGCGGGCAAGGGTGGGGCCATCCGGCGTGTGGCGGCAGCCCTCGATCCCCGGCAGTACCACATCGTGCCGATCGCCGCGCCCAGTGAAGACGAGCGCGCCCAGCCTTACCTGTGGCGTTTCTGGCAGAAAATTCCGGCGCGGGGCATGTTCACCGTGTTCGACCGCTCCTGGTATGGCCGGGTGCTGGTGGAACGCATCGAAGGCTTCTGCACGCCGACGGACTGGATGCGCGCCTACGGCGAGATCAACGACTTCGAAGAGCAACTGCGCGACGCCGGGGTGATCGTGGTCAAGTTCTGGCTGGCGATCGACAAGCAGACGCAGCTGGAGCGGTTCCAGGCCCGCGAGGAAATTCCGTTCAAACGCTTCAAGATCACCGAGGACGACTGGCGTAACCGCGAGAAGTGGGACGACTACCGGGCGGCGGTGGGCGACATGGTAGACCGCACCAGCACCGAGATTGCGCCGTGGACGCTGGTTGAAGCCAACGACAAGCGCTGGGCGCGGGTGAAGGTACTGCGCACCATCAACCGGGCGCTGGAGGAAGCGTTCGACAAGACCGACAAGCATGACAAGAAGGACAAGAAGAAGTAACGCCATGCTTTTGCATACGCGGGGTGAATGATTGTCGCGGTTGAAGAGGGCGGGATCTATGCTCGATCCATCTCTCAACAACCACAACAATTGAGGTAGCCCATGCGTGAAGTAGTGATCGTCGACAGCGTGCGAACCGGCCTGGCCAAGTCCTTTCGCGGCAAGTTCAACCAGACCCGTCCCGATGACATGGCTGCCCATTGCGTGAACGCGTTGCTGACCCGCAACGGCATCGACCCGGCCACGGTCGAGGACTGCATCGTCGGCGCCGGTTCCAACGAAGGTGCCCAGGGCTACAACATCGGCCGCAATGTGGCGGTGTTGTCGCAACTGGGTACCGGTACGGCGGGCATGACCCTCAACCGTTTCTGTTCCTCGGGGTTGCAGGCGATTGCGATCGCCGCCAACCAGATTGCTTCCGGTTGCAGCGAGATCATTGTCGCCGGTGGGGTCGAGTCCATCAGCCTGACCATGAAGAGCGTCAACACCGATAACCTGATCAATCCGTTGCTCAAGGAGCAGGTGCCGGGCATTTACTTTCCCATGGGGCAGACGGCGGAAATCGTTGCGCGGCGGTATCACGTCAGTCGTGAAGAGCAGGATCTGTATGCGCTGCAAAGCCAGCAGCGTACGGCTCAGGCCCAGGCTGACGGGTTGTTCGATGATGAAATCGTGCCGATGGCGGTGAAGTACAAGGTTGAGGACAAGAACACTGGCGCGGTGCAGGTGTTGGAGGGGGTGGTGGATCGGGATGATTGCAATCGTCCGGATACGACGTTGGCCAGTCTTGCGGGATTGAAGCCGGTGTTTGCGGAGGATGGGTCGGTGACGGCGGGGAATTCGTCGCAGTTGTCTGATGGGGCTTCCATGACACTGGTGATGAGCCTGGAAAAAGCGCTGGAACTGGGGCTTAAGCCCAAGGCGTTTTTTCGCGGGTTTACGGTGGCGGGGTGTGAGCCGGATGAGATGGGGATCGGGCCGGTGTTTTCGGTGCCCAAGTTGCTCAAGGCCCGTGGGCTGGCAGTGGCGGATATTGATTTGTGGGAGTTGAATGAGGCGTTTGCCTCGCAGTGCCTTTATGCGCGTAATCGGCTGGAAATTGATAACGCCAAGTACAACGTCAACGGTGGGTCGATTTCCATCGGGCATCCGTTTGGGATGACGGGGTCGCGGCAGGTGGGGCATCTGGTGCGTGAGTTGCAGCGGCGCAAGTTGCGTTACGGCATTGTCACTATGTGTGTGGGCGGCGGCATGGGGGCCACCGGCTTGTTCGAAGCCGTACGCTGACTCAGTGTGGGAGTGGCGGTGCGACGATTCGACTTGCTCGCGAATGCGGCGGGGCAGTCGATGAAAATGTTGGCTGATAGACCGCCTTCGCGAGCAAGCCCGCTCCCACATTTGATCAGCACCGTATCCCAATCCGTTCACATCCCCCTAGAATGCACCTCCTCCACCTCAGGCATTCGGGGCACTCATGCACATCTCATCGGGCCGTTGGGTCTACGGTTTATCCCTGGCCCTGCTGACCGCGCTGCTCTGGGGCATTCTGCCGATCAAACTCAAACAGGTCTTGCAGGTGATGGACCCCGTCACCGTCACCTGGTTTCGCCTGGTCGTCTCCGGCAGTTGTCTGTTTATCTATCTCGCCGCCGTAAGGCGCCTGCCCAGCTGGCGCTCCCTCGGACCAAAAGGTGGCTGGCTGGTAGCAATCGCCGTGTGCGGCCTGATGGGCAACTACGTGCTCTACCTGGTCGGCCTCAAACTGCTGAGCCCCGGCACCGCGCAACTGGTGGTACAGGTGGGCCCGATCTTCCTGATGATCGCCAGCGTCTTCGTGTTCAAGGAACGCTTCAGCCTCGGGCAGGGCATGGGCCTGCTGGTGCTGATCATCGGCTTCGGCCTGTTCTTCAACCAGCGCCTGACCGAGTTGTTGACCTCCCTGGGCAGCTACACCGCCGGGGTGCTGACGATTCTCTTGGCCACCACCATCTGGACCTTCTACGCCCTGGGCCAGAAGCAGTTGCTGACGGTATGGAATTCGTTGCAGGTGATGATGGTGATCTACCTGTCCTGCGCGCTCTTGCTGACGCCATGGGCGCACCCGATGGAAGCGCTGCAACTGAGCCCGCTGCAAGGCTGGCTGCTGCTGGCCTGCTGTTTCAATACGCTGATTGCCTACGGCGCATTCGCCGAAGCCCTGGCCCACTGGGAAGCCTCGCGGGTCAGCGCCACCCTGGCGCTGACGCCATTGGTGACTTTCGTCGCGGTGGCGCTGGCCGCCTGGATGTGGCCCGAGTATGTGCACGCCGAAGACATCAATGCCCTCGGCTACGGCGGTGCCGTGTTGGTGGTGCTGGGGTCTGCGACCGTGGCGTTGGCGCCGTCGCTGTTCGCCGGGCTCAGGGCCCGGCGTGCACGATTGGCGTCTTAATGACCGGCTTCCAGCATGTTTTCCGGACGCACCCACTGGTCGAACTCTTCGTCCGTGAGATAGCCCAGCTTCAGCGCCGCTTCCCGTAGGGTCAGCCCTTCGGCATAGGCCTTCTTGGCAATCTCGGCGGACTTGTCGTAGCCGATGTGCGGGTTCAGCGCAGTCACCAGCATCAGGCCACGCTCAAGGTGCGCGGCCATTTGCTCGGCGTCGGGTTCCAGGCCGGCGATGCAGTGCTCTTGGAAGTTGCTGCAACCGTCGGCCAGCAGGCGGATCGATTCCAGCAGGTTGTGGATGATCACCGGCTTGTACACGTTCAACTGCAAGTGGCCCTGGCTGGCGGCGAAGCCAATGGTCACGTCATTGCCCAGCACCTGGCAGGCCAGCATCGACAGCGCTTCGCACTGGGTCGGGTTGACCTTGCCGGGCATGATCGAGCTGCCCGGTTCATTCGCCGGCAACTTGACTTCCGCCAGCCCGGCACGCGGGCCGGAGCCCAGCAGGCGCAGGTCGTTGGCGATTTTCATCAGGGCCACGGCCAGGGTCTTCAAGGCGCCGTGCAGGGTGGTCAACGGCTCATGGCCCGACAGCGCGGCGAATTTGTTCGGTGCGGTGACAAACGGCAGGCCCGACAGCGCGGCCAATTCCGAGGCAATCGCCTCGCCAAAACCGTGGGGTGAATTGAGCCCGGTGCCGACGGCAGTACCACCCTGGGCCAGTTCACACACGGCGGGCAGGGCGCTGCGGATCGCGCGTTCGGCGTAGTCGAGTTGCGCTATAAAGGCCGAGACTTCCTGGCCGAAGGTGATGGGCGTCGCATCCATCATGTGGGTGCGGCCGGTTTTCACCAGCTTCATGTGGCGCGCCGACAACTCTGCCAAACCACCAGACAGTTCACGGATCGCCGGCAACAGCTTCTCGGTGACGGCCTGCACGGCGGCGATGCTCATGGCGGTGGGGAAGCAGTCGTTGGAACTCTGGGAACGGTTGACGTGGTCGTTGGGATGCACCGGGCTCTTGCCGCCGCGGGGCTTGCCCGCCAGCTCGTTGGCACGGCCGGCGATCACTTCGTTGGCGTTCATGTTGCTCTGGGTGCCGCTGCCGGTCTGCCACACCACCAGGGGAAACTGGTCGTCGTGTTCGCCGGCGAGCACTTCGTCGGCGGCCTGTTCGATCAACCGGGCAATGTCGGCGGGCAGGTCGCCATTGCGGTCGTTGACCCGGGCCGCAGCCTTCTTGATCAGGGCCAGGGCGTGCAACACAGCCAGGGGCATGCGCTGGTCGCCGATGGCGAAGTTCACCAGTGAGCGTTGGGTCTGCGCGCCCCAGTAAGCGTCATCCGGGACTTGCACTTCTCCCAGGCTGTCGGTTTCGATACGGCTCATCGGGCACACTCCTTCAGGTTCGTTTGCGCAGTTTAGGCCCTGATCGTCCGGTGGGGTTCCCTTAAAAGACTTTTCATCGGATTAAGCCCCGCAAAACCAGGCCCCACAAGGCGTGGGGTTGAGCCGCGGCGTTTTTTAGGCGCAGAATGGGCGCCCTTGGGGTCTTACCTCGCCTGCTAGAAAAGGAAACTCGATGACTCGTCTTCGTGCCATCTGTACCGCGGTTGCTCTGGTATGTGCCAGCGGCCAGGTTTTTGCCGATACCGCCAGCCACAACGCCAGTGCCGAAGCCTTCCTTACCCTGGCCCATGCCGACAAGCTGGGTACCCCGGTGTACATGCAAGTGCAACAAATGTTCGCCCAGCGTTTCGAGCAGACCAAGGCGCCTGCTTCCAAGCAAACCGTCCTGGACACCTACCAGGCCAAGGCCAACACCGCCCTGGACCAGGCCATCGGCTGGAACAAGCTCAAGCCGGACATGATCAAGCTCTACACCGACAACTTCAGCGAATCCGAGCTCAAGGACCTGGTTGCGTTCTACCAGTCGCCACTGGGCAAGAAAGTCCTGGAGAAAATGCCCCAGCTGACCCAGCAATCGGCCCAGATGACCCAGGCCAAGCTGGAAAGCGCGGTACCTGTGGTGAACAAGCTGCTGGAAGACATGACCAACGAGCTGACGCCAAAAGCCCCGGCCCCGGCCAAGAAGAAGTAAACAGGAATGACCATGCAACAGCGTATCGAATCGGCACTCGTCGCCCTGAGCCCGGAACACTTGAGCGTGCTGGATGAAAGCCATATGCACAGCCGTGGGTTGCAGACCCACTTCAAGGCCGTGCTGGTCAGCCAGCAGTTCGAGGGCCTCAACCGCGTCAAGCGCCACCAGAAGGTCTATGCCACGTTGGGTGACCTGATGAGCGAATTCCATGCGTTGGCGCTGCATACCTACACGCCTGAAGAATGGGCGAAAATCGACGCAGCCCCGGCCTCGCCGACCTGCGCCGGCGGTCACTGACACTGTGGCACATCAGCTTGATGTGGCGGTCCATAATCGTCGCCATTTTTGTTAGAATCCGCAACGCGCCGCTCAGTCGGCGCGTTTTTTTTGCATCCGGTTCACCCTTTACGAGGGTAGCCACCTGGAGAGAACACCCATGACTCAACCGATTGTCGTGGCGGCACTGTATAAGTTCGTCACCCTCGAAGATTACGTCGCCCTGCGCGAGCCACTGCTGCAGGCGATGGTCGACAACGGCATCAAAGGCACCTTGCTGATCGCCGAAGAAGGCATCAACGGCACCGTTTCCGGCAGCCGCGAAGGCATTGATGGCTTGATGGCCTGGCTCAAGAACGACCCGCGCATGGACGACATCGACCATAAAGAGTCGTACTGTGACGAGCAGCCGTTCTACCGCACCAAGGTCAAGCTCAAGAAAGAGATCGTGACCCTGGGCGTCGAAGGCGTCGACCCGAACAAGAAAGTCGGCACCTACGTCGAGCCGCAGGACTGGAATGCGCTGATCAGCGACCCTGAAGTGCTGCTGATCGATACCCGCAACGACTACGAAGTGTCCATCGGCACCTTTGAAGGCGCGATCGACCCGAAGACCACCAGCTTCCGCGAATTTCCCGACTACATCAAAGCCAACTTCGACCCGGCCAAACACAAGAAAGTCGCCATGTTCTGCACCGGCGGCATTCGTTGCGAAAAGGCCTCGAGCTATATGCTCAGCGAGGGTTTCGACGAGGTGTATCACCTCAAGGGCGGCATCCTGAAGTACCTCGAAGAGGTGCCGCAGGAAGAAACCAAGTGGCAGGGCGACTGCTTTGTGTTCGACAATCGCGTGACCGTGCGCCACGACTTGAGCGAAGGCGACTACGATCAATGTCATGCCTGCCGCACACCGGTCAGCGTCGAGGACCGTGCATCCGAACACTATGTAGCTGGCATCAGTTGCCCGCATTGCTGGGATAAGCTTTCAGAGAAGACCCGTCGCAGCGCGATCGACCGGCAAAAGCAGATTGAACTGGCCAAGGCCCGCAATATGCCGCACCCGATTGGCTACAACTACAAGCAATCCCCATCCTCCGAGGCCTGAGCCATGTCCGCACGCCTGCTCTATGTAATGGATCCGATGTGCTCCTGGTGCTGGGGTTTCGCCCCGGTGGCCAAGGCGCTGGTTGAGCAGGCCCAGGCCGCAGGCGTGGAGCTGCACCTGGTGGTGGGCGGCTTGCGCACCGGCAGTGGCGCGGCGCTGGAGCCGACGACCCGGCGCTATATTCTTGAGCATTGGCAGGCCGTGACCGACGCTACCGGCCAGCCGTTCAAGCGTGAAGGTGCACTGCCTGATGGTTTTGTCTACGACACCGAGCCGGCTTGCCGCGCCGTGGTCACTGCCCGCAGCCTGGCGCCGGATTGCGCGTGGAAACTGCTGGGCCTGATCCAGCAGGCGTTCTACGTCGAAGGGCGCGACGTGACCCGCGCCGACGTATTGGTGGAACTGGCCGAGACCGCCGGCGTGCCGCGTATCGAGTTCGCCGAAGCTTTCGATCGCGCCGACCAGCACGCGGCCACCGCGGCGGATTTCACTTGGGTCCAGGACTTGGGTATCGCCGGTTTCCCGACCTTGCTGGCGGAGCGTAATGGGCAACTGGCGCTGCTGACCAACGGCTATCAGCCGCTGTCCGAATTGGCGCCGCTGCTGAGCCGCTGGCTGGAGCGAGCTGCCTGTGCATGATCAGCCCGATCCCGTTGAGCAACCCAAGCGTGTCGACCGGCTGACCTGGGCGGAAGTCCGCCGCCTGGCGCTGCATCACAAGAAATCCCTGTGGATCGCCAATGGCGTCGCCGTGCTGGCAACCTTGTGCAGCGTGCCGATTCCATTGCTGCTGCCGTTGCTGGTGGACGAAGTGCTGTTGGGCCATGGCGATGCGGCACTGAAGGTGATGAACCACGCATTGCCCCTGGGTTGGCAGAAGGCCGCCGGCTATATCGGCCTGATGCTGCTGGTGACCTTGCTGCTGCGTTGCGGTGCCCTGGTGTTCAACGTGCTGCAGGCGCGGTTGTTTGCGCGGCTGGCCAAGGACATCGTCTATCGCATTCGCGTGCGGCTGATCGAGCGCCTCAAGCGCATTTCCCTCAGCGAATACGAAAGCCTGGGCAGCGGCACGGTGACTACGCACCTGGTCACCGACCTGGACACGGTGGACAAATTCGTCGGTGAAACCCTCAGCCGGTTCCTGGTGGCGATGCTCACCCTGGTAGGCACCTCCGGGATCCTGATGTGGATGCACTGGAAGCTGGCACTGTTGATCCTGCTGTTCAACCCGCTGGTGATCTACGCCACGGTGCAGTTGGGCAAGCGGGTCAAGCACCTGAAGAAGCTGGAAAACGACAGCACGTCGCGTTTCACCCAGGCGCTGACCGAAACCCTCGATGCGATCCAGGAAGTGCGTGCCGGCAATCGCCAGGGCTTTTTCCTCGGTCGCCTGGGCCAGCGGGCCCAGGAAGTGCGGGATTTTGCGGTCAATTCCCAGTGGAAAAGCGACGCCTCCAGCCGCGCCAGTGGCTTGCTGTTCCAGTTCGGTATCGACATCTTCCGTGCGGCGGCGATGCTGACGGTGCTGTTTTCCGACCTGTCCATCGGCCAGATGCTCGCGGTGTTCAGTTACCTGTGGTTCATGATCAGCCCGGTGGAACAGTTGCTGAACCTGCAATACGCCTACTACGCGGCGGGCGGGGCGCTGACGCGGATCAACGAACTGCTGGCCCGCGCCGATGAACCGCAATACGCGGGCGGTGCCGATCCGTTTACCGGACGCGAGACCGTCGGCATCGAAGTGCGCGGCCTGAATTTCGGCTACGGTGAGGAACTGGTGCTGGACCAGTTGAACCTGAACATCGCCCCGGGTGAAAAAGTCGCGATTGTCGGCGCCAGCGGCGGCGGCAAAAGTACCCTGGTGCAGCTGTTGCTGGGGCTGTATACGCCGCAGGCCGGCAGCATTCGCTTCGGTGGTTCGACCCAGCAGGAAATCGGCCTGGAGACGATTCGCGAGAATGTCTCCGTGGTGCTGCAGCACCCGGCACTGTTCAATGATACGGTGCGCGCCAACCTGACCATGGGCCGCGAGCGCAGCGACCAGGCCTGTTGGCAGGCGCTGGAAATTGCCCAGCTGGATGCGACCGTCAAGGCGCTGCCGCTGGGCCTGGACAGCGTGGTCGGACGCTCCGGCGTGCGCTTTTCCGGCGGGCAGCGTCAACGCCTGGCCATTGCACGGATGGTGCTGGCGGAGCCGAAAGTGGTAATACTCGACGAAGCCACCTCGGCCCTGGATGCGGCAACCGAATACAACCTGCACCAGGCGCTGGCGCGGTTTCTCAGTGGCCGTACCACCTTGATCATCGCCCACAGGCTGTCGGCGGTGAAACAGGCGGATCGGGTATTGGTGTTCGATGGCGGCCATATTGCCGAAGATGGCGACCATCAGCAGTTGATTGCTGATGGTGGCTTGTACGCCAAACTTTACGGACACTTGCAACAAGTGCGGTGATTTAGCCTACGCTGAGCTATCAGGAGCGGTTTTCACTCGCGTGCGTATTTTAGTTGTGCATGTGCAAGGGACCTCATGAAGCAAAAGCAGACTCTCGGAACCCCTCGGTTATTGGGCATTGTGTGGCCTTTTATCGCCGTCGTGCTGTTCCAGGCATTGTTAGGCTGCGTCAGTCTCTACGTACTCTCGGCGGTGCGCGGTTATGTGGCGGGCGAAAGCCTGTGGTCCAAGGGCCAGAAAGACGCGATCTTTTACCTGACGCTCTACGCCGACAGCCGCGACGAAGCCACCTACCTCAAATACCAGAACGCGATTGCCGTACCCCAGGGCGGGCATGAGCTGCGGCTGGCCCTGGACCGCCCGACGCCGGACCTGCCTGCCGCGCGCCAGGGCATCCTCAAGGGCGGTAACCACCCTGACGACGTTTCCAGCCTGATCTGGCTGTACCTCAACTTCCGCCATTTCAGTTACCTGGAAAAAGCCATCGAACTGTGGACGGTGGGCGATGGCTACCTTGTGCAACTGGACGACCTGGCCCAGGAGATGCACCGAGCGATCATGGCCAATCAGGTCAGCGGCAGCGACGTACACCGCTGGAAGCAGCGGATCTTCGCGATCAACGACGGGGTGACGCCGGCCGCGAAAGCCTTCAGCGATGCCCTGGGTGAAGGCTCGCGGATGATCCTGCGCCTGCTGCTGGTGACCAACCTGGCCACGGCACTCGGCTTGATCGTGCTGGCGCTGTTGCGCACCCACAAGCTGCTGGCCCAGCGACATGCGTTTGCCGACGCGCTCCAGTTGGAGAAGGAGCGGGCGCAGATCACCCTGGAGTCGATTGGCGACGGAGTGATCACCACCGATGTCGACGGCGCCATTGCGTATATGAACCCGGCCGCCGAAGCCCTGACCCATTGGAAAGCCGCCCAGGCCCAGGGGCTGCCGCTGGCGGCGCTGTTCAACCTGCTGGACGAAAATGCCCAGGCCGACGGCTTTACCCTGATCGAACACATATTGGGCGGCCAGCTCGGTGGGGGCAGCGAGCACTCCAAGCTGATCCAGCGCCTGGACGGCACCACCGTGTCCGTCACCCTGGTGGGCGCGCCGATCCGCAGTGCCGGCAAAGTCGTCGGCGCGGTGCTGGTGTTGCACGACATGACACAGGAACGCCAGTACATCGCCAACCTGTCCTGGCAGGCCACCCACGACGCCTTGACCGGCCTGGCCAACCGCCGCGAGTTCGAGTTCCGCCTGGAGCAGGTGCTGCACAACGTCGGGCGCCAGCAAACCGGGCGCCATGCCTTGATGTTCCTCGACCTGGACCAGTTCAAGCTGGTCAACGACACCTGCGGGCATGCCGCGGGGGATGAACTGTTGCGGCATATCTGCGCGCTCTTGCAGTCCGACCTGCGTGAAGGTGACACCCTGGCCCGGCTGGGCGGCGACGAGTTCGGCATCCTGCTGGAGAACTGCCCGGCGCCGGTGGCGGAAAAAATCGCCGAAAGCCTGCGCCACACCGTGCAGAGCCTGCACTTTGTGTGGAAGGGCAGGCCGTTTGTCACCACCGTGAGTATTGGCCTGGTGCACATCACGCACGCCCCGACCACCCTGGAGACTTCCCTGCGAGCCGCCGACATGGCGTGCTACATGGCCAAGGAAAAGGGCCGCAACCGGGTGCAGGTGTATCACGCCGATGACTCGGAATTGTCCCTGCGCTTTGGCGAGATGGCCTGGGTGCAGCGCCTGCACATGGCGCTGGAAGAGAACCGTTTTTGCCTGTACGCCCAGGAAATCGCGCCCCTTGGGCACACCGAACAGGGGGATGGGCATATCGAAATCCTGCTGCGCCTGCATGACGAGGCGGGGCGGATCATCCTGCCGGACAGTTTTATCCCGGCCGCCGAGCGTTACGGCTTGATGACCTCCCTGGACCGTTGGGTGGTGGAGAACGTGTTCAAGATCATCGCGGGCTGCATGCGTGAGCGCCCGGGCCGGCCCATGGCCATGTGTGCGATCAATCTGTCAGGCACTACCATCGGCGATGAGGACTTTCTTGGGTTCCTGCGTGAGCAATTCATTGCCTATGGCATTCCACCGGAAATGATTTGTTTTGAAATTACAGAAACCAGCGCTATAGCGAATTTGGGTAGTGCGATTCGTTTTATCAACGAGCTCAAAGAGTTAGGGTGCCATTTCTCCCTGGATGACTTCTGCGCCGGGATGTCCTCGTTCGCATATCTTAAACATTTACCTGTAGACTTCTTGAAGATCGATGGAAGTTTCGTAAAGGATATGCTGGACGACCCGATTAACCGCGCTATGGTCGAAGTGATCAATCACATCGGTCATGTCATGGGTAAGCGCACAATTGCCGAATTTGTCGAGACACCCCAGATCGAACAAGCCTTGCTTGAGATCGGGGTCGACTACGCTCAGGGATACCTGATCGAGCGACCGCAGTTGTTTACCTTTGATAGTTTGCAGTGTCGACCTGTGCGACCGCAGCCTCTGTTATTCAAGGCGCCTGGCACGTTCCGATGAAACATTTGCTGGTCTGTACATATCACAAATCAAAAGGAGCCCGACAGTGATCGACACATTCAACAGAACCGGCCCGCTTATGGAAGCCTCAAGTTACCCCGCCTGGGCGCAACAGCTGATCCAGGACTGTAGCGAGAGCAAGCGTCGCGTTGTCGAACACGAACTGTACCAGCGCATGCGCGATAACAAGCTCAGCGCCAAGACCATGCGCCACTACCTGATTGGTGGCTGGCCGGTGGTTGAACAGTTTGCGTTGTACATGGCACAGAACCTCACCAAGACCAAATTTGCCCGCCATCCTGGGGAGGACATGGCGCGCCGCTGGCTGATGCGCAATATTCGCGTGGAACTCAACCACGCCGATTATTGGGTGCATTGGGCCCGCGCCCATGGTGTCAGCCTGGAAGAATTGCAGGCACAGGAAGTGCCGCCGGAGCTGCATGCACTGAGCCACTGGTGCTGGCACACCAGCTCGGCCGATTCGCTGATTGTCGCGATTGCCGCCACCAACTACGCCATCGAGGGGGCCACTGGGGAGTGGTCCGCCGTGGTGTGTTCCACCGGCGTCTATGCCGCGGCTTTCCCTGAGGAAGACCGCAAGCGCGCGATGAAGTGGCTGAAGATGCATGCCCAGTACGATGACGCACATCCCTGGGAAGCCCTGGAAATCATCTGCACCCTGGCCGGCATGAACCCGACCAAGGAACTGCAGGTAGAGCTGCGCCAGGCGGTCTGCAAGAGCTACGACTACATGTACCTGTTCCTGGAACGTTGCATGCAGCTGGAAAAGTCGGTGGCCGCCCCCCGCAAACAACCGGCCCTGGTTGCCAGCGAGGCGTAAACGGGGTGATGGCGGGGTAAATTACCCCGCCATTGCCAGCCGATTGCGGCCTTCACGCTTGGCCACATACAAGGCACTGTCCGCCCGGCGCAACAGGCTCTCGGCGGACTCTCCCGCCAGCAAGGTCGAGCAGCCCAGGCTCACCGTCAATTCGATCCGCTCATCATCCGCCCAATAATCCTGGGCCTGTGCCGCCTGACGCAGGCGCTCGCCGACCATCGACGCCGCGTCCCGGCCGGTGTTGGACAGCAGGATCAGAAACTCTTCCCCGCCAAACCGGAACACCATGTCCACATTGCGCAGCTGGCTCTTGATCGAGGCGGCGACCGCCTTGAGCACCTTGTCGCCCGTGGCATGGCCGTGGCTGTCGTTGATGTGCTTGAAGTGGTCGATGTCCAGCATCAGCAAGGACAGGGGTTGCAGGTGCCGGCGAGCCATGTCGATTTCCCGTTGCAGGGTCTGGTCCATGGCGATGCGGTTACCGGTTTCGGTCAGTGGGTCGCGCAGGGCACTGCGAGTCGCCGCACGGTAGAGCAGGGCATTGCGCATCGGGTAGAGCAAGGTGGCCAGCAGCGATTCCAGGTTGGCCAGTTCGTCTTCGAGAAAGCGTTGGTTGCGCCGAAACACCAGTTCGCCAAGGTGCTCGCCTTCATGGCTGAGGGCATAGCTCACCGAATGATGGCCGCGGTGACCGTACTCCAGGCGCAGGTCGCTGGCTTCGTGGCGGTATTGCAGGGCGTCCAGCGGCACCAGGCGTTGGATCTCGCGGAAGAACAACGCAAGGATATGCTCCGGCTCCAGGCTGGTTTGCAATTGCATGCCCAGTTGCTGGCGAAGTTGCTCAACCGTCGCGGGGCGTCGTGTAAGAAGGGAAGGCTGACCAAAGCCCAGGCGTTGCAATTTGGCGCTGTCGAAGTCAATTGCGTTGGTCTGGGTCGGTGTTTTCATAAGCGAATGAGCCTCTAAGCACAAAACTGTCTTACAGGCTGGGTGAGAGCGTCGTACTGTTCCTTCAGTTCCGTAGGACTGACGTACAGTCTAGCCCGGTTTGTCTAAGGGTATAACTGCCGCACGTCTTATAGCCGGGGCCGCGTCGCCGCGGGCCCCGGGTTAGGGCTTATTGTTTTTGCGGGTCGAACTGCTTGTCGCGGATAAACAGCGCTGGGATTACGCCGCAGATAAAGTACGCGCCGCCCATGACCAGGAATCCCACGCCAATCGAGCCATGGGACGCCAGGAAACCAATGGCTGCTGGTGCCACCGCCGCGCCGATTCGGCCAATGTTGTAGGCGCCGCCCACTGCCGAGCCGCGAAATTTCGCTTCGAAGCTTTCGGTCATGTAGGTCGCATTCACGCCGTAGGGGATGCCGTACAGGAAACCGAACACAATCAGCATCCACAGGATGTTGTCCGGGCTCTGGAACAGCACGATCACCGGCAGGAAAATCGCCGTGCCCAGCGCGCCGACGGCGAACACCAGGCGCCGGCCCAGGCGGTCTGCCGCGAGCCCGGCGAGGATCTTGCCGAAAATCATCGCCGCGTAGGTGCCGACCATGTAGCTGGTCATCGACTTGAAGTTCATCCCCAGCTCGCCTTCCAGGTATGACGGCATCCAGTTGTTCACGCCGTAGTAGCCGAACTGCAGGAAGCCTGCGGTCAGTGCCCAGAGGATAAACATGCGGCTGGCTTTCGGGTCGCTGAAGATCAGCTTGAACATGCCGTCGGGTTTCTTCGCCGACACGCGCTTGATGCCTTCGGCCTTTTCCCGGGCACGTTCGGCCTGGGCCTTGATCCAGGCTTGCGGCTCCGGCACCAGGCGTTGCATCAGTACGGCGAGGATCACCGGGATGATCGCCACGTAGAACAACCAGCGCCAGCCGTGGTTCGGCAGGATCCAGCCGGCGAGCAGGGTGGCGACGATGTAGCCCACCGACCAACCGGCCTGCAAGGTGCCGAGCACGGTGGTGCGATAGCGGGTCGGCACGTATTCGGCCATCAGGGTGTTGCACGCGACATACAGCGCGCCGAGGCCCAGGGACGCGAAGAAACGGGTGCTCGCGAACTGCCAATAGCTGTGGGTCATGCCCAGGATCGCCGTGCCGGCGGAGAACAGCACGATGCTCCAGACCACGGTTTTCACCCGGCCAAAACGGTCACAGGCCCAACCGCCGTAAATCCCGCCGATGGCCATCCCGGCCAGGGTGAAGCTGCCCAGGCTGCCGGCTTCGACGCTGGTTAGGCCGAACTCGGCCTTGAGGCTGCTGAGGCTGTAGGACAGCAGCATCAAGTCGGCACCGTCGATCAGCAGGCCGAGGAAGCAGAAGATGAATACGATGATCCACAGTTTGTTTTGCGCGGGCGACAACGCACCCGCCGAAGCGGCGACTTCCATAGCGATACCTTGTTGTAGTTGTTAGGGCACAAGTTATGGGTGTTGCGGTAATGCGGTTGGAACACGGTCAAAATGTGGGAGCGGGCTTGCTCGCGAAAACGGTGTGTCAGTTAATGCATCCGGTGGCTGATGTACCGCATTCGCGAGCAAGCCCGCTCCCACATTGGTCCAGTGTTGTTCCCGGGGTTCAGTGCTTGGCCTCGCGAATCATGTTGCGGGCGATCACCAATTGCTGGATCTGCGTAGTGCCTTCATACAGGCGGAACAAGCGCACATCGCGATAGAACCGCTCGATGGCGTACTCGCTCACATACCCGGCACCGCCGTGAATCTGCACACAACGGTCGGCCACCCGACCGCACATTTCCGTGGCGAACATTTTCGAGCAGGACGCTTCGGTGCCGATGTTCAGGCCTTCGTCACGCTTGCGCGCAGCGTCCACCACCATGCAGCGGGCGGCGTAGATCTCGGCCTTGCTGTCGGCGAGCATCGCCTGGATCAGCTGGAACTCGGCGATCGGCTGGCCGAACTGCTTGCGCTCCAGGGCGTAGTTCAGGGCATCGTTGAGCATGCGCTCGGCGGCCCCGACGCTGACGGCGGCGATGTGCAGGCGGCCCTTGTCGAGCACCTTCATCGCCGTCTTGAACCCCACGCCTTCGACGCCGCCGATCAGTTGGTCGGCCGGTACGCGCACGTTGTCGAAAATCACGTCGCACGTGTGGGCGCCTTTCTGGCCCATCTTGTGGTCGCGCTTGCCCAGGGACAGGCCGGGGGTGTTGCGCTCGACAATGAATGCACTGATGCCGCCCGCGCCCTTGATGTCCGGGTTGGTACGGGCCATCACCGTGTAGATCCCGGCGTGGGGGGCGTTGGTGATAAAGCGCTTGGTGCCGTTGATGACATAGTGGTCACCGTCGCGCACCGCCGTGGTTTTCAGCGAGGCGGCGTCGGAGCCGGAGTCCGGCTCGGTCAGGCAGAACGAACTGAGCAGTTCACCGCTGGCGAGTTTTGGCAGGTAGTGCTGCTTCTGCGCCTCGGTGCCGTCCAGCAGGATGCCGATGGAGCCGATGCCGTTGTTGGTGCCGAAGTAGGAACGAAATGCCGGCGAGGTGCGGCCCAGTTCGAAGGCCACGTTGACCTCTTCTTCCATGGTCAGCCCGAGGCCGCCGTAGGCTTCAGGCAAGGTCAGGCCAAACAGGCCCAGCTCGCGGAACTGGCTGACGATATCCGCCGGGACGTCATCGGTCTCGGCCAGTTCGTTTTCCCGGGGGATCAGCGCCTCGTTGACGAACTGCTGCAGGGTTTCCAGCAACAGATGAAGCGTTTCGGGGTCTCGGATCATGTGCATTCCTCAGCGGCCCGTTCGGCGGGCCTGTTGTCGTCAATCTGCCGAGGCCTTGCACCGATCTGTCTAGCGGGCGGCGGCCTCGATGTTGTTCACCATGTGCTTGAGACGGGGCCCGATGTCGTCCTCGAGTTTCTCCCGGGAAAGGTGAAAACTCGGTCCGCCACAGTTGAACGTCAGCAGCCCATGTTGTGCATGCAGCAGCGGTACGGCGATGGCGTTTACATCGCGGTGCCACTCACCGATCGACATGCAGTAGCCGAAGTCGGTGTAATCCCGGAAGGCACGTTCCAGACCCTTCCTGATGCCCGGCCAGTCCTCCAGATGACGCTGGCGGATATGGTCGAGGATAAATTCCCGCTCGTTTTCCGGCATCGCTGCCAGGCAGGCGCGGCCTGCGGAACTCAAGTGCAACGGCAACCGTGTGCCGACCTGGCGGCGCATGGTCATGTTGGCTTCACCCTGGACCACGTCCAGGTAAACCATGTCCAGGCGGTCCCGCGTGGCCATCGCCACCGCGGCCTGGGCGTACTTGGCCATCGTCTCCATCAGCGGATGGGCCACGGCCCGCACCGACAGGTTCGACAGCATTGCGTAACCGAACGCCATCACGCCCACATCCAGCTGATACCGGCCTGACTGCGGCAGGTGCTTGAGATAGCCCAAGCGGGTCAGCGTATGGGTCATCCGCGTAATCGTCGGCTTTGGCAGCCCGGTCTTGCGCGCCAGCTCCTGGTTACCCAGCACGCTTTCGCTGGGGGTGAAGCAGCGCAGCAATTCCAGGCCACGGGCCAGGGCGGTGACGAACTGGCGGTCCTTGTCTTCTTCCTCGTCGGCATTCATCGGATCGATCAGCAAGTGCTCGAAGGCGTGGTTACCGGCAGGTGTTTCGGGTGTGTTCGGGTCCAGGTTTCGACGGCGCATGTTAGTCCCCCTTTTTTTAGAAAATCAACAAAACAAAATTGTATTCCGCACAGCGAAACTAATCAACTTTGCGTGGCGTTGTCTTTTTGTTTAATAAAACTCGTCTAAACAACGAGTTATAGCCCGATTTATCGAAGGGTCAGGTTTTTACGTTTACATCACGGCGACTCGGTCCTTATGATTATCGCTAAATACGGAATGTTGTTTCGCATAGCGAAACTGGCGATATCCGAACTAACAAGAACATTGCAGCAGGAGAATTTGTGGCCAGCCTCGACCAACCCGTAGTGCACCTCGACGTCCAGGACAATGGCGTCGCCGTGGTACGCATCCACCGTCCCGAAGTGAAAAACGCCTTGAACGCCCAGGTTCGCGAAGAGCTGGCCGAGCACTTTCGTGCTCTGGCCAAGCGCCGTGATGTGCGCGCCATCGTGCTCACCGGCGGCGACCAGTTCTTCGTGGCCGGTGCCGACATCAAGGAATTCGCCAGCGCCAGCCCGATCGAGATGTATCGCCGCCACACTGAATACCTGTGGGAAGCCATCAGCCGCTGCCCCAAGCCGGTGATCGCCGCGGTGAACGGGTTTGCCCTGGGCGGCGGTTGTGAGCTGGCCATGCATTGCGACCTGATCGTCGCCGGGGAATCGGCGCGCTTCGCCCAGCCCGAGGTCAAGCTGGGCCTGATGCCGGGCGCCGGTGGCACCCAGCGCCTGGTGCGCGCCGTGGGTAAGTTCCAGGCCATGCGCATCGCGTTGACCGGCTGCATGGTCAAGGCCGCGGAAGCCCTGGCCATGGGCATGCTCAGCGAAGTGGTGGCCGACGACCAGACCATCCCCCGCGCCCTGGAACTGGCCGCGCAGATCGCCGCCTTGCCGCCACTGGCGGTGGAACAGATCAAGGAAGTAATGCTGGCCGGCGCCGACCTGCCGCTGGAAAGCGCGCTGGTGTTGGAGCGCAAGGCCTTTCAACTGCTGTTCGATTCGGCAGACCAGAAGGAGGGCGCCGCGGCGTTCTTCGAAAAACGCACCGCGAACTACCTGGGGGAATGACAATGGCTGATTCAATCAAGATCATGGGCCTGGTAGGCACCGGCGTGATGGGCGCCGGGATTGCACAGATTGCCGCTCAGGCGGGCGTGTTGGTGCGCTTGTTCGATGCCCGCGACGGTGCGGCGCAAACCGCTCGGGATAACCTCGGCGCCACGCTCTCGAAGCTGGCCGCCAAGGGCAAGATCACCCAGGCAGCGGTGGACGCTGCGCTTGCGAACCTGCAAGTTGCCGCCACCATTGAGGCGTTGCGCGATTGCAACCTGGTGGTGGAAGCCATTGTCGAAAACCTCGACGCCAAGCGCGGCCTGTTGCAGCAGCTGGAAAGTGTGGTCAGCGCGGCGTGCATCCTCGCCACCAACACCTCGTCGCTGTCGGTCACGGCCATCGCCACCGGCTGCCGACACCCTGAGCGGGTCGCCGGGCTGCACTTTTTCAACCCGGTACCGTTGATGCGCGTCGTCGAAGTAATCGACGGCCTGGCCACTGCACCGAAGGTCGGCGATGACCTGCTGGCCTTCGTCGGCCGTACCGGCCATCGCGGCGTGCGCGCCAAGGACACCCCGGGTTTCATCGTCAACCACGCCGGCCGTGCGTACGGCACCGAAGCCTTGAAGATGCTCGATGAAGGCATTGCCGAGCGCGGCGACATCGACCGTATCCTGCGTGAAGGCGCAGGCTTTCGCATGGGGCCGCTGGAACTGCTGGACCTCACCGGGCTCGACGTTTCCCACCCGGTGATGGAGTCGATCTACAACCAGTTCTATCAGGACCCGCGCTACAAACCATCGCCCCTGACCCGCCAGATGCTGGTGGGCGGACGCTTCGGGCGCAAGAGCGGGCAGGGCTTCTACCGCTATGAAAATGGCCAGGTGGTGGACGGCCCGCAGCCGCAGCCGGTGCCTTCCATCAAGCAATTCCCGCCGGTATGGATCGCCACCGAAAACGCCGAAGACTACGAGCGCCTCAGCGCCCTGGTGATCGAGTTGGGCGCACACCTTGAAAGCGCGGCGCAGCCTTCGCCTGAAGCGTTGTGCCTGCTGGCGCCCTACGGTCTCGACGCCACCTCGGCCAGCGAGCGCTTCCACACTGACCCGGCACGCACCCTGTGCATCGACCTGCTGACCGACCTGTCGCGCCACCGCACCCTGATGCAAAACCCGCTGACGTCCACCGCCACCCGCGATGCCGCCCACGCGTTGCTCGCCAGTGACGGTGTAGGTGTGACAGTGATCAGCGACAGCGTCGGCTTCGTTGCCCAGCGCACCCTGGCGATGGTGGTCAACCTGGCCTGCGACATTGCCCAGCAACGCATCGCCAGCGTCGACGACATTGACCAGGCCGTACAACTCGGCCTGGGTTATCCACAAGGCCCGCTCGCCTGGGGCGATGCCCTCGGGCCACGGCGCATCCTCACGATTTTGCAACGCATGAGCGAACTCACCCACGACCCGCGTTATCGTCCCAGCCCCTGGCTGCGGCGGCGTGCCGTGCTGGGGATTTCCCTGCGTCATGAAGAGCCGGCAGTCGGCTGATTTCGATTCATCACAGGACAAGAATAATGGGTGCATTGACAGGTTTGCGGGTGCTGGACTTAAGCCGGGTATTGGCCGGGCCCTGGTGTGGCCAGGTGTTGGCCGACCTCGGCGCGGAAGTGATCAAGATCGAACGGCCACAGAGTGGCGACGATACCCGCGGCTGGGGCCCGCCGTGGATGAAGACCGACACCGGCGAGTCATCCGGGCAGGCGTCTTATTACCAGTCCACCAACCGCGGCAAACTATCCGTGGCCATTGACCTGGCCACCAGCGAAGGCCAGGAACTGGTGCGGGCCCTGGCGGCCAGCTCCGACGTACTGATCGAAAACTACAAGGCCGGTTCCCTGGCACGTTATGGCCTGGATTACGCGACCCTGGCCGAGATCAATCCACGGTTGGTGTACTGCTCCATCACCGGCTTCGGCCAGACCGGCCCGCGCGCCGAAGAACCCGGCTACGACTTCATCATCCAGGGCATCGGCGGCCTGATGAGCATCACCGGCGAGCGCGACGACCTGCCCGGCGGCGGCCCGCAAAAAGTCGGCGTGGCGTTCTCCGACCTGATGACCGGCCTGTATTCCACCGTCGCGATCCAGGCCGCGCTGCTCAGCCGCGAACGCACCGGCGTTGGCCAACACATCGACATGGCGCTGCTGGACGTACAAGTGGCAACCCTGGCCAACCAGAGCATGAACTACCTGGCCTCGGGCAAGGTGCCGCAGCGTTTCGGCAACGCCCACGCCAACATCGTGCCGTACCAGGTGTTCCGCGCCGCCGACCGCGACTTCATTATTGCCTGCGGCAACGACAGCCAGTTTGTAGCGCTGTGCCACAGCATCGGTTTGCCGCACCTGCCGGAAGACCCGCGCTTTCGGCGCAATGCCGATCGGGTTGCGCATCGGGCGGAGATTGTCGAACTGTTGTCGGCGCACTTCCTGGGGCGCACGGCGGACGAGTGGGTGGCGAGTATTCACGCCTCGAAAGTACCGGTGGGGGCGATCAACAACATCGCGCAATCCCTGGAAGAGCCGCAGGTGATTGCCCGTGGGTTGATGGTGAAGATCCCGCATCCCAGGAATCCGCAGTTCGAGATGGTCGGCAGCCCGATCAAGATGTCGGGCACGCCGGTAGAGTATGTAAGACCGGCGCCGATGTTGGGGCAGCATACCGATGAGGTACTGGGCGAGCGCCTCGGCTTGTCGGCAGAGCAGTTGGGGCAGCTCAAGGCAGGAGGGGTGATTGAGCAACTTGACTGAAGGATGGCGGCCCATAAGGCCGCCATCTTTGCGCACGACTTTTTAGCGCGCGACTTCTTTAAGGTAGGCAGTTCGGGCCGCAACGGCAGTCGGCGTGAAATCCGTAAACACACCGTCAACACCGGCGCGGAAAAAGGCCATGTATTCCGCCGCCGGGCTGCCCTTGTAGGCGCCGGCCAGGTATTTGGCTTCGTTGCGGAAGGTGAAAATATGCACGAACAGGCCGGCCTTGTGCGCATCGCTGATCAGGCTGGTGGGCTTGAAGGTATCGACCTCGGGCAAGCCGGGGTTATGCGCTGAAGCGGCAGTCAGCGACATCGCTTGCGGCTTCCATGGCCCGATGCCGTCGGCGTAGGTCTTGACCTCGGCCAGCCCGGCCGGGGTCAGCATCGCACCAAAGGCGCGTGGGTCGCCGGCGACGGTCCAGCTGTAGGGGCGGCCGCTGACGAAGGTGTTGGGTTTGTCGGTGATGAAAATGGTCTCGCCGGTCTTGAAGTTCACCCCGTTCCCATCCACCAGTTGAACCGCCCTGGTTTGCAGGCCGATGGAGCGCAGGTATTTCAGGCTGTTCGGGTCGAAGCTCTGCACGAACACCGGCGCGTCTTTGCGATTGAGGTTGTTGTCTTCAAGGGTCTTGAGAAACGCCGCTTCGAACGGATGACTGCCCGGCGCGCCGCAGCCGTTGGCGATGGCCTGGGCATTGTTCCAGATCGGGTTCTTGCTTTCCGGGTAGGTGGTAATCACGCGGCCCGTGGCGGCGCTTTTGGCTTTCGCGATGTCGATCACTTCCTGGAAACTCAGGATCGGCAGCTTGCCGTTGAGTTCGGTCGGGCGCTCGTCGCGGGCGTCGTACGTCGTGCCGCCGATCCATTGCTTGAGTTCGGCCAGGGTGAAATCGCTGATTGACCAGTCGTTGGTATGGTCTTCGCCATCCACGATCAAGGACTTCAACACGGATTTTGGATCGTTGGGGTCAGTCAGATCACTCAGGTACTGGGCCGGGCCATTTTCTGCAGTGGCCGGATACCTGACGTTAACCAGTACACCCGGCACCGTGCGCTTGCGGCGTGCAACTTCGGGATTGGTCTTCGCGACGTCGCTGATGTTGGTGTTGTCGCTCAACCAGGGATTGTGCCGGGCCACCAATACACAGTCCTTGGTCATGTGCAGGTCCAGCTCCAGCGAATCCGCACCAGCGTCGGCTGCATGCTCGTAGGAGGCCCGGGTTTCTTCCGGGTACAGTCCTGGCAGGCCGCGATGGCCGATAACCAGCGGCGGTGCACCGTCCAGGGTTTTGAACGAAGCAGGCGCGACAGGCGCGCTCCTGGTCACACTGTCACACGCGCTCACCGTCAGGCTGCATCCGATAACGATAAAACGGGCAAGCAGGGTTTTTACCGCTGGCGGGCCTGAGCGAGTGTGCATGTGTCGTCCTTCAAGAAGAGGGTAGGGGCGGGGTATCTGCGGATGTTGGCGTTGACGTATGACAGCGTCGTGACAGGAAGTGGCGTGGTGATTTTCCAGTGCGGCGCACCTGGGGTGAAGCAAAAATCTCACTGAATGCTTGACTTCTCCTTTTCAATCAGTAACATACGGCGCATTCCGCGATAGCTCAGTTGGTAGAGCAAATGACTGTTAATCATTGGGTCCCTGGTTCGAGTCCAGGTCGTGGAGCCAGATAGTAAAAAAGCCTGCAGCAATGCAGGCTTTTTTTTGCCTGGAATTTGTCCCGGACACTCGATTCAGGCGTGCCCTCGAAACAGGCGATATTCGGCTGGCATGCACACCGCACAAGGACGAAATCCCGCGGCGATAGCCGTCGCTTCATCGAGAAAAAACACGCGATTTTTCACGTAGCCGCCACGCGCAATGGCTCCCAGCGCCGCACGACAGTCGAGCTTTCCATAGCGCTTGCCGCCTCGGTGGCCGCCCAGCGTTCCCGGCTCGGGGCTTGGGAAGGGGCTTGCGTCTGCGCCCATCAGCATCCATATGTTTTTGTCAGCCATCGCTTGTCCTCCTGCCGCACCAGCCTGCGGTACGTCCGCCATGTATCGCCGATCAGATCGGCTGGCGCACCCGGTTTCTTGCTTTTTTTATCACTCAAAAAGGCTCAAAGTCGGGCACGCTATCCATTTCTGCTTTTCGACAGGATTCGAACATGTCAAAACTTCCCGAAACGTCCAATGATCCCTACCAATGGCTTGAAGACGTCGACGGCACGCGTTCACTGGACTGGGTACGCGCCCAGAACCTCAGGACCGAAGACCGGCTCGCCCGCTCCGGCAGCTTCAAGCAAATCCAGGCCGAGGTGCTGGAGATACTGGACTCGGACAGCAACATCCCCTACGTCGATAAGGTCGGCGCCTATTACTACAACTTCTGGATGGACGCCGCCCACCCGCGGGGCCTGTGGCGTCGCACCACGCTGGCGGAGTACCGCAAGCCTCAACCTGCCTGGGAAACGTTGCTGGACCTTGACGCACTGAACGCCGCCGAAGGCGAAAACTGGGTGTGGCACGGTGCTGATTTCTTGCGCCCGGACTACCAGCGCTGCCTGCTGGCGCTGTCCCGTGGCGGCGCCGATGCGAATGTCACCCGCGAGTTTGATCTGGCCAGCAAGACCTGGGTCGAAGACGGCTTCCAGTTGCCCGAGTCCAAGGGCGGCCTGGGCTGGATCGACCGTGACAACGTCTATGTCTATACCGATTTTGGTGAAGGGTCGATGACCCGTTCCGGTTACCCGCGCATCGTCAAGCAGTGGCAGCGCGGTACACCGCTGAGTGCCGCCAGTCTTGTCTATGAAGGCGCGCTGGATGATATGTACATCGCGGCGATGCACGACGACACGCCCGGCTACGAGCGTGACTTCGTCAGCCGCACGCTGGCGTTCTACAACAACGAGCTGTACCTGCGGGGCAGCGACAACCAACTAAGCAAAATCGACGCGCCGAACTCGGCGGAAAAGTCGGTGTACAAAGACTGGCTGCTGCTGGAACTGCGGGAGGACTGGACGCTTGATGAAGTGTTTGTGGCCGGCTCGTTGCTGGCGATCCGGTTTGATCGCTTCATGGCAGGCCAGCGGGATTTCGAGGTGCTGTTCACCCCTACGGACAGCACCTCGCTGGCAGGGTTTTTCTGGACGCTGAATCACCTGGTGCTGAACGTACTGGATCACGTCAAGAACCGCCTCAGCGTCCTCACTCCCGGCGCGAACGGCTGGCAGCACAGCCCGTTCACCGGGGCGCCGAGCATGGGGACGGTGGGTGCCAGCGCAGTGGACAGCGACGACAGTGATGCCGTCTGGCTGGTGACCACTGACTACCTGACGCCGACCACCTTGTCGCTGGCCGAGATCGGTCATCCGCCCGAGGTACTGAAAACCCTGCCGGCCTTTTTCGATTCCAGCCAGCACGTGATCGAGCAGCACTTTGCGGTCTCCAGGGACGGCACTCGTGTGCCGTATTTCCTGGTGCTCGGCAAAGACCTGCCGCGCAACGGCACGGCGCCGACCTTGCTCTATGGTTACGGCGGCTTTGAATACTCCCTGACCCCGTATTACTCCGGTAAGGCAGGCCGCGCCTGGCTTTCGAAGGGCGGGGTGTACGTGGTTGCCAACATTCGCGGTGGCGGTGAATACGGCCCGCGCTGGCACCAGGCCGCACTCAAGCAGAACCGTCCGCGTGCCTACGAAGATTTTGCCGCAGTGGCCCGTGACCTGATCGACCGCGGGATTACTTCGCCCCGACACCTGGGCGCGGAGGGTGGCAGCAACGGTGGTCTGTTGGTCGGCAATATGCTTACTCAATACCCGGAACTGTTCGGTGCAATCGTCTCCCAGGTGCCCTTGCTCGACATGCAGCGCTATCACCTCCTGTTGGCCGGGGCGTCGTGGATGGGGGAATACGGCAACCCGGACGTACCTGAAGAGTGGGCGTACATCCAGACATTTTCTCCATACCACCTGTTCGATCCGGCGAAGGCCTACCCACCGGTGTTTTTCCTGACCTCGACCCGCGATGACCGGGTGCATCCAGCCCACGCCCGCAAGCTGGCGGCGAAGATGATCGAGGCCGGCAAGGACGTGACGTACTACGAAAATATCGAAGGTGGGCACGGCGGGGCGGCAGACAATGCGCAGGCTGCGCATATGAGTGCGCTGGTCTACAGCTTTTTGTGGGAGAAGTTGAGTTCTAATCGGGACTGAGTGTTGCCAGCCTTAATTGCTGGTATGCCTGCACCAATTGGTCGAGCGTAAACCCAAGGTTTCTGCCGCTGGGATTGGGCAGAACCCACACCGCCGCACACCCCAGGGTGTGCGGTTGAAGCCCCCAGGCAATCTGCTTCTGCCCGCTCAACGCGCTATAGGCGGCCTTTCCCAGAAACGCCACATACCGTGGCGCGTAGCGTGCGATCTTGCGTTCAAAACTAGCCGCCGCCGCCCTGAATTCATCCGCCGACAACTGATCCGCCCGGGCCGTAGGCCGCTCCACCACCGTGGTCAGTCCGCACTGGTATTGCAGAATCGTGCGGTCGTTCTCCGGCTGCACTTCATGGGGCGTAAACCCGGCCAGGTGCAGCGTGCGCCAGAACCGATTGCTCCTGCCCATGAAGTGATGCCCGGTGGTGGCGGCCTTCAGCCCCGGGTTTATGCCGCAGAAAATCACGGCCAGGTCTTTGGTCAGAATGTCTTCGAGTGTTTCGTTCATGCTGAGTCTCAGGCAAGTGTCTTTCACGACGTTGGGAAAAACACAGGGGCGGTCTGGCGTATCGCGTTAGTCGGGATACCCTGTGAACCTGTTCAGGCTATCTTTACAGCGGCCATCATGGTTAACGGGGCCCGCAGGTCAACAGCAGAGCTGCTTTATGTGGGAGCGGGCTTGCTCGCGAAAAAACCGAGAACGCCGCGTTGAATCAGGATGCCAGCGTCATCGTTGACGACCTTCGCGAGCAAGCCCGCTCCCACATTTGACTGTGCCCGCTCTTGATTTTGATCTTGGGCGGCCCGCGGAGTAATGCCGGCAAGAGCGGAACCAATATCAGCCATTACCTAAATAACCGATATGCCCCCTAACCCAACAACGCCCGAGCAAACTCATCAGACGCAATAAAGTCCATGGCCTTACGCAACTCGCAAGCCGCCTCAGCCCCAAACACCTCATCAAACCGCACCGCCATCTGCCTGGACACCACCCGCGCCTCTTCGTATTTACGCTGCCCCGCGTCGGTCAACAGCACCCGCCGGCTGCGACGGTCCAACTCATCCACCCGCAACACCACCAGCCCATCCCGCACCAGCGGCTTGAGCGTATGCCCCAGGGCCGACAAATCCATCACCAACGACTGCGCCAGGTCGCGCATCTTCGGAGCGTCCCCATTGGCGATGTGGTTCATCAGCGAATACTGGGTGGCCTTCAAACCAAACGGCGCAAACGCCTCGTCATAGATCTGCGCCATACGACGGGACGCGCGCCGCACGGCTCCGTTGGAACAGGTGCTCGGGCTATTCAGGACAGGCGGTGCGCATTTCACAGGCTGATCACTCGCTACAGATCAAGGGTTAACCGAACGTTAATCCGGCAAGATGAATATTGACACATGCTGCAACAAATTAGTTGCGTATGCCACTAAACGCTATATCGTGGCATATGCCTCTATTTTGACCGGATGTCAGTGCAGTTGGCCCGGAACACAGACGGGCGGGGCAGGAGGGAAGCGCTGTTCGGTACCTCCTTCAGTCATCAACTTCCTGTCTGGATCACATCTATGCTCAACCTCGTGCGCATCGCATTGCGGCGCCCCTATACCTTCCTGGTATTGGCTATTTTCATTCTGATTGTGGGCCCGCTCGCGGCCTGGCGTACACCGACCGACATCTTCCCCGAAATTCGCATCCCCGTGATTGCCGTGATCTGGCAGTACACCGGCTTGCCGCCCGACCAGATGGCCGGCCGCATTACCTCGCCGTTCGAGCGGGTGCTGACCACCACGGTCAACGACATCCGCCATATCGAGGCGCAATCGCTGAACGGCTACGGCATCGTCAAGGTGTTCTTCCAGCCGGGAGTCAATATCAGTACGGCCAACGCGCAGATGACTTCGGTGTCCCAGGCCATCCTGCGTCAACTGCCGCCGGGCACCACGCCGCCGCTGATCCTCAACTACAGCGCCTCGACAGTGCCGATCGTGCAGTTGGCGTTGTCCGGCAAAGGCCTCAGCGAACAGAAACTCGGTGACCTGGGCCTCAACACCGTGCGCCTGATGCTGACCACGGTGCCCGGTGCCGCACTGCCATACCCGTTCGGCGGCAAGACCCGCCAGGTGCAGATCGACCTCGACTCCGCACGCATGCAGGCCCGTGGTCTCTCGGCGCAGGACGTGGCCACTGCCCTGGCCACGCAGAACCTGATCACCCCGGTGGGCACGCAAAAGATCGGCAGCTACGAGTTCAACCTGCAACTGAACAACTCGCCGACGGACTTCCACGACCTGGAAAACCTGCCGATCAAGACCGCCGACGGCACCACCGTGTTGATTCGTGACGTGGCCACGGTGCGTGACGGCAACCCGCCGCAGACCAACATCGTGCACGTCAACGGCAACCGCTCCGTGCTGCTGCCGGTGCTCAAGACCGGTTCGGCCTCGACCCTCGGGGTGATCGCCGGGATCAAGGACAAACTGGCCGACAACAAAGGCGCCTTGCCGCCCAACCTGAATATCGACCTGATCGGCGACCAGTCGCTGTTCGTGCGCTCGGCCATCAGCGGCGTCGCCCGGGAAGGGATCATTGCCGCCGCGTTGACCAGCCTGATGATCCTGTTGTTCCTCGGCAGTTGGCGCTCCACGGTGATCATTGCCACGTCGATCCCGCTGGCGATCCTGTCGTCGATTGCCACGCTGTCGGCGCTCGGCGAAACCCTCAACATCATGACCCTCGGCGGCCTGGCATTGGCCGTGGGGATCCTGGTGGATGACGCTACGGTGACCATCGAAAACATCAACTGGCACCTGGAGCAGGGCAAGCCGGTGGAGACGGCGATCCTCGACGGCGCGGCGCAGATCGTCACGCCGGCGTTCGTGTCGCTGCTGTGTATCTGCATCGTGTTTGTGCCGATGTTTTTCCTGGAAGGCGTGGCGCGCTTCCTGTTTGTGCCGATGGCCGAAGCGGTGATCTTCGCGATGATCGCCTCGTTCATCCTCTCGCGAACCCTGGTGCCGACCCTCGCCAATTACCTGCTCAAGCCTCACGAACATCATGCGGACGGTACGCCGGTGGTGGTGCCGTCGAGCAACCCGCTGGTGAAATTCCAGCGCGGGTTCGAGCGCCAGTTCGAGGCGTTTCGCGGGGTTTACCACGGGGCACTGGAGAGTGCCTTGCACCACCGCCGTATCGCGGTGATCGCGATGCTGGCGTTCGTCGCCGTGTCGTTTGCGCTGGTGCCATTCCTGGGTCGCAACTTCTTCCCCGACGTCGACTCCGGGCAGATCCTGTTGCATGTGCGTGCACCGATCGGCACGCGGGTCGAGAGCAATGCGCGGCTGGTCTCGCAGATCGAGAACACCATTCATAACGTGATCGAGCCCCGGGAACTGGCGGCCATCGTCGACAATATCGGCCTGGCCATCAGCGGGATCAACGTGGCTTACAACAACACCGGCACCGTGGGTTCACAGGACAGCGACATCCAGATCAGCCTGAAAGAAGGCCATCGTCCCACCGCCGAATACATGCGCGAACTGCGGGAGCGGCTGCCCCGTGAATTCCCGAATGCGGTGTTCTCGTTCCCGGCTTCGGACATCGTCGGGCAGATTCTCAACTTCGGTTCTTCGGCGCCGGTGGATGTGCAAGTCAGCGGCAATAACCTGCCCGCCAACTTCACCTACGCCAGCACGTTGCTGCGGGAAATCCGGCGGGTGCCGGGTGTGGTGGATGCGCGTATCCAGCAGTCGCGGCAACTGCCCACGTTCAAGATCGATGTGGACCGTACCCAGGCCCAACTGGTGGGCCTGAACGAGCGCGACGTGACCAACAGCCTGGTGGTCAACCTGGCGGGTTCCAGCCAGGTGGCGCCGACGTTCTGGCTCAACCCGGCCAACGGCGTGTCTTATCCGATTGTGATGCAAACCCCGCAGTACGGCCTCGACACCCTGGCCGCCCTGCATAACCTGCCGTTGAGCGGCAGCCCCGGTTCGGCGCAAGACCAGACCCTCGGCGGCCTGGCGTCCATCGAACGCAGCCACGCGAACTCGGTGGTGACCCAGTCGGACATCCAGCCGGTGGTCGAGGTGTTGACCGCAATCCAGGGCCGCGACCTCGGTGCCGTTGCCGCCGACATCCAGAAGATCATCGCCGCCCACGCCAGCGAAGTGCCCACCGGCTCCAAGGTGCTGTTGCAGGGTCAGGTGCAAACCATGAACGCGGCCTTCAGTGGCTTGCTGTTTGGCCTGCTTGGCGCGGTGGTGCTGATCTACCTGCTGATCGTGGTCAACTTCCAGTCCTGGGCTGACCCGTTCGTGATCATCACCGCCTTGCCGGCGGCGCTCGCGGGCATCGTGTGGATGCTGTTCATCACCCACACGCCGCTGTCGGTACCGGCGCTGACCGGGGCGATCATGTGCATGGGCGTGGCCACCGCCAACGCCATCCTCGTGGTGAGCTTCTGCCGCGAACGCCTGGCCGTGCACGGGGATGCGGTGCAGGCGGCGCTTGAAGCCGGCTTTACCCGTCTGCGCCCGGTATTGATGACCGCGATTTCGATGATCATCGGCATGGCGCCGATGGCGCTGAGCCTGGGGGAGGGCGGCGAACAGAACGCCCCGCTGGGCCGCGCGGTCATCGGCGGGCTGGCCTTCGCCACCATTGCCACGTTGTTCCTGGTTCCGCTGATTTTCAGTCTTGTGCACGGGCGGCGTCAGCACGCCACGCTTGCGACCACCGCCACTCAAGGGGTTTGACATGTCTGCTTCCGTTTCCAATCCGGGTTCGCCCCGCCGTAAATCCCGTGGTCTGCTCTGGCTGGTGCTGGGGCTGGTGGTCCTGGTTGCCGTGGTGGTATTCGGCATCGGCGTGCGCGCCAGCGAATCCCATGACCTGAAAACCTGGACCGATGCCCAGGCGTTGCCCAGCGTGATCCTGATCACCCCGAGCGTGCAGCCCCAGGGTCCGATCCTGAACCTGCCGGGGCGTCTTGAGGCGTACTCCCGGGCGTCGATCTTTGCCCGGGTCAATGGCTACCTCAAGACCTGGAACGTCGACATTGGCGACCACGTGAAGGCCGGGCAACTGCTGGCCGAAATCGACACGCCGGAGCTCGATCAGCAACTGCTGCAAGCCAAGGCCGTGCTGGCTTCGGCCCAGGCCGACGAGTCGCTGGCACAGACCACCGCCAAGCGCTGGCAGGCAATGCTTTCGTCGGACTCGGTGTCGCGCCAGGACGTGGATGAGCGCACCGGCGACCTGACTGCCAAGCAGGCCAAAGTGGTCGCGGCCAGGGCCAACGTCGACCAGTTGGTTGCCACCAAGGGCTTCCAGCGCTTGACTGCGCCGTTCGCCGGCGTGGTCACTGCACGCTCCACCGATGTGGGTGCGCTGATCAGTGCCGGTGGTGCCACCGGCAAAGAGCTGTTCGCGGTCTCCGACGTCAGCCGCCTGCGGGTGTATGTGCAGGTGCCGCAGTCGTCGGCGCCGCAGATTCAGGTGGGCACCGTGGCGCGTCTGAGCGTGCCGGAGTATCGCGGTGAAACCTTCAACGCCAAGGTGATCGCCACCGCCGATGCGGTGAACGCCGCGTCCGGCAGCACCCTGGTGCAACTGTTGGTGGAGAACCCCGGCAGCCGCCTGTTGCCGGGCGGCTACACCAGCGTGCAGTTCACCTTGCCGGTGCAGACCGACGTGCTGCGCCTGCCTGCCAGCGCCCTGGTGTTCGATGACAAGGGCATGCGCGTGGCCACCCTCGACGCGAATAATCATGTGCACTTCAAGACCGTGACCATCGCCCGGGACTTCGGTGACAGCGTGGAAATCGGCAGCGGCCTGGTCGCCACCGACCGCGTGATCGACACCCCGCCCGACGGCCTGGCCGACGACGATTCGGTGCAACTGGCCGCCAATCCCGTGGAGGCCAAACCCCATGGCTAAGCGCACTTGCCTGGTATTGGTCGCGACCCTGGGCCTGGGCGCCTGCCATCTTGCGCCGCCGCTGGACGTGCCGGAGGTACCCATTGCCGCGCAGTTCCATACCCAGGGACCGTGGACCGTCGGCACGCCGAACGACCAAGCAAGTCGCGACGGTTGGTGGCACATCTACAAGGACTCGCAACTGGACGCGATGGAGCAGCAGTTGCTGCAAAGCAACCCGGACTTGAGCGCGGCACTGGCTCACTATTCCCAGGCCCAGGCGTTTTTGGCCCAGGCGCAATCCGGGCTGTTTCCAAAGCTGATCGGTTCCAGCAATGCCCAGCGCATTCGCCAGTCGGACACCCGGCCACTGCGCTCGGCCAGCCCGCCGAATGTTTACGATTCCGGGACAGTGGGGGTCGAACTGGACTATGAAGTCGACCTCTGGGGCCGTGTGCGCGACACCGTTGCCGCCGGCACCAGCGACGCCCAGGCCGCCAAGGCCGACCTGGCCTCAGTGCGTCTGAGTTTGCAGGCGCAATTGGCCGACAGCTACATCCGCCTGCGTGGCATCGACCGGCAAGACCAGTTGCTGCAGGAAACCAGCGATGCCTATGCCAAGGCTTTGAGCCTGACCGAAGGCTTGCACGGCGGCGGTATCGTCTCCGGGCTGGACGTGGCGCGGGCGCGTACCCAACTGTCGACGGTCAAGTCGCAGTTGAGCCAGAATTTGGTGCAGCGTGCAGTGCTCGAACACTCGATAGCGGCGATGCTGGGTGAGTCCGCATCGACCTACACGATTGCCCCAAGCGTCGCGGATATCGCCTTGCCCGGCGTGCCCACCGGTGTACCGTCTACGCTGTTGCAGCGTCGGCCGGACATCGCCGCTGCCGAGCGCCGGATTGCCTCGGCCAATGCACGCATAGGGGTGGCGAAAGCCGCCTGGTTCCCGGCCCTTACCCTGAGTGCCCAGGGTGGTTTCCAGAGTGATGAGTTCGCGCACTTGTTGAGCGCGCCCAACATTTTCTGGGCAATTGGCCCGTCGCTGGTGGGGACGATTTTTGACGGCGGCGCGCGCCAGGCCGGGGTGGACAGTGCCAAGGCGGCAACCGATGAAGCCGCGGCCAAGTATCGTGGTGTAGTGTTGACCGCGTTCGAGCAGGTGGAGAACAACCTCTCGATCATCTCCGGGCTCGACACCGCCCTGGTTGACCAGCGCGATGCGGCGGCAGCCGCGCAGTACGCCGAGGACTTGTCCCTGGCACGCTATCGCCAGGGTGGCGCGGCGTACCTGGACGTGGTGACGGCGCAGGTAGCGTCGTTGCAGGCACAGCGCACGGTGCTGGATCTGCAGACTCAACAGTTAAGCGCCAACGTAGGGCTGATCAAGGCACTGGGTGGCGGTTGGAATATGGCCCAACTGGCCCAAAAGAACCTGTAGGAGCGAGCGTGCTCGCGAAGGTCGTCGACCACACCGCGGGCATCCTGAAAGAACACGGCGCCCTCGAGTTTTTCGCGAGCAAGCTCGCTCCTGCCGTTAGTTGTTGTGAACATTGAATCCAAGGAGTAGTGGCATGACTGATTACGTACCGCCAAAAGTCTGGACCTGGAAGACCCAAAACGGCGGCACCTTCGCCAGCATCAACCGGCCCATTGCCGGCGCGACCCACGACAAGGAATTGCCGGTAGGCCGTCATCCGTTGCAGCTGTATTCGTTGGCAACGCCCAATGGCCAGAAGGTCACGATCCTGCTGGAAGAGCTGTTGGCCCTGGGTCACAAGGGGGCGGAATACGATGCGTGGTTGATCAGGATCGGTGACGGCGACCAGTTCGGCAGTGGCTTCGTCGGGGTCAATCCGAACTCGAAGATTCCCGCGCTGCTGGACCGCAGCGGGCCCAAGCCGATTCGGGTGTTCGAGTCGGGTGCGATCCTGCAGTACCTGGCCGAGAAGTTCGGCGCGTTCCTGCCCACCGAACCGGCGGCCCGTGCCGAATGCCTGTCGTGGTTGTTCTGGCAGATGGGCAGCGCGCCGTACCTGGGCGGTGGTTTCGGGCATTTCTATGCCTACGCGCCGACCAAGATCGAATACGCCATCGACCGCTTCGCCATGGAAACCAAGCGCCAACTGGACGTACTGGACAAGCAATTGGCCGAGCACGAATACATTGCCGGGGATGAGTACACCATCGCCGACATGGCGATCTGGCCGTGGTACGGCGGCCTGGTGAAAGGCCGCTTGTATGAGGCGGGGGAGTTTCTCTCGGTGCAGGATTACAAGCACGTCGTGCGCTGGGCCAATGCCATCGAAGCGCGGCCGGCGGTGCAGCGTGGGCGCCGGGTCAACCGTGTGTCGGGCGAGCCGTCAGAGCAACTGCGCGAGCGGCATGACGCGTCGGACCTCGACTGACCCAACACACCCACCCTTGTGGCGAGGGAGCTTGCTCCCGCTGGGCTGCGCAGCAGCCCCAAAACCTGCGCCCACTTTCTACCTGAAAGAATGCGGGCTGCTTATTGGGGCCGCTTCGCGGCCCAGCGGGAGCAAGCTCCCTCGCCACAGGTTTCAGCGGTGCCTTCACGGCGTTCCCACTTGGCAATCACCAGCGGTGCCAGGGCATTGCCCAGCACGTTCAACGCGGTGGTCGGCATTTCCATCAGGCGATACACCCCGGCGATGAAGGCGATGCCCTCCAACGGCAAGCCCGCACTCGCCAGGGTCGCCGACAGAATCACGAACATGAACCCCGGCACCCCGGCCGCGCCCTTGGATGTCAGCACCATGGTCACCACCAGCAGGGCCTGGTCGCCCAGGCTCAGGTCAATACCATACAACTGCGCCACAAACAGCGTGCCGATCCCCAGGAACAGCGACGCACCGTCCAGGTTGAACGAATACCCCACCGGCACCACAAAGCTCACCAGTGAAGGCGGCACGCCGTAGGTTTCGAGCTTCTTCATCAGTTGCGGCATCACCGCCGCCGAACTGGCGGTGGAGAACGCCAGGATCAGTTCATCCTTGATATGTCGCATCAACGCAAACAGGTTGATCCCCCACAGCCGCGCGACCAGGTTGAGCACCACCAGCACGAAGAATGCAATCGACACGTAGCTGACCAGGATCAGCTTGGCCAACGGCAACAGCGAGCTGAACCCGAAGTTGGCCACGGTCACTGCGATCATCCCGAACACGCCGATGGGCGAGTAGGCCATGATCATCGACGTGACCTTGAACATCGCCTCCGACACCCCGCGCAGCAGGGCAATCACCGGGTCCTTGCGCTCGGCCGGCAAGCGCGAAACCCCGAGGCCAAACATCACCGCGAAGAACAGCACCGACAGCAGGCTGCCCTGGGCCATGGCGTTGATGACGTTGTCCGGAATGATCCCGACAATGATCTGCCCCAGGCTGTGGCCGCCGCCGGCGCTGCTGGTGGGCAAGGTCACGGCACTCGCTTGCAGGCTGGCCAGTTCGGTGCCGGCGCCCGGCTTGAGCAGGTTGCCCATCACCAGCCCGACGATGATCGCCAGGGTGGTGATGCAGAAGAAATAGCCCAGGGACTTGGCCCCGATGCGTCCCAGGGATTTACCGTCACCGTGCCCGGCAATGCCCACCACCATGCAGGCAAACACGATGGGCACGACGATCATCTTCATCAGCTTGATAAAGATATCGCCCGCCGGCTGCAGCAGGTTGTCCACCAGCCACGGCCGGGATTCGGGAAAACGGTGCAGCAGGGCGCCGATGGCGATGCCGGCGAGCAGGCCAATCAGGATTTGCCAGACCAGCGCAATGCGGGGCTTGTGCATGGGAATGCCTCATTTATATCAATGATTATGAGTGTTGTTCTAGGCAGTCAATGAGCGGCCATCCCTGGCCGCCGGGTGGGGCGGGAATCCGTCAGCGCAATCGATGGCACGCTTCATTCAGGCGACGGCAACCTTCTTCAATCACGTCAAGCGAGCTGGCGAAAGACAGGCGGATATACGGCGACATGCCGTACGCCGCGCCGCTTACGGTGGCCAGGCCGTGTTCCCGCAGCAGGTGCTCGGCCAGTTGGGTGTCACTGTCGATCCGCTCGCCCTGGGCGGTGGTCTTGCCCATCAGCCCGGCGACGTTGGCGAACACGTAGAACGCGCCATCCGGTGGCGTGAAGCTCACGCCGGGAATGTCTTCGAGCAGGCCCAACATGCGTTCGCGACGTTGCTGGTACACCTCGCGCATCCCGGCGATGGGCACCTGGTCGCCGGCGAAGGCGGCCACTGCGGCAGCCTGGCTGAGAGAGCTGGGGCAGGTGGTGGTTTGCGAGAGCAGCTTGGCAATGGCCGCGATCAACCAGGTCGGACCGGCACCGAAGCCCAGGCGCCAGCCGGTCATGGCGTAGCCCTTGGAGGCGCCGTTGACGATCAGCGTGCGCGGCTTCAGGTCCGGTGCGAGTCGGGTCAGGGAAACGTGGCGGGCATCGTCGTAGACGAAGTGCTCGTAGATCTCGTCCGCCATGATCAGCACATGGGGATGACGCCGCAGCACCGCGGCCAGGGCCAGCAGTTCGGCCTCGTTGTACACCGCGCCGCTGGGGTTGTTCGGGCTGTTGAGGATCACCCATTTGCTGCGCGGGGTGATCGCTTGTTCCAGGGCCTGAGGCGACAGCTTGAACCCCAGTGACTCGTCGCCGGGAATGATCACCGGCGTCGCGTCATTCAGCCGTGCGATGTCCGGGTACGACACCCAATACGGCGTGTGCACGATGACTTCGTCGCCGCGATTCAGGGTCGCCGCCAGGGCGTGATAGATGATGTGCTTGCCACCGCACCCGGCGATCACTTCGTCCAGCCCATAGTCCAGCTGGTTATCGCGCTTGAGCTTGAGGCAGATCGCCTGGCGCAGGGCGAGGGTGCCGCTGGTGGCGGTGTAGTGGGTGTCGCCACCGTGCATCGCGGCGCTGGCTGCTTCGAGGATATGCGCGGGTGTATCGAAGTCCGGCTCGCCCACGGTGAAGTTGACGATGTCCCGGCCCTGGGCGCGCAGTTCGCTGACCAGTGCATTGGCGGCGATGCTCGGGGAGGGCGCGATGCCCAGCACCCGGTCGGACAAAAAGGCAGTGCTCATGATGACTCCCCTCAGCCTGCCAGGCCGGCCTGTTGCAACACCTTGTCGATCCAGCTCTGGCGCACCGCACCGCTGGCGATTTCGGCTTTGACTTGCTCTTCATGGGCCGCGTGTTGCGCGGCCTTGCGCAGCACTTCGGCGGCGTCGGCCTGGGAGAAGGCGACCAGGCCGTCTTCGTCACCCACCAGCACATCCCCCGGGTTGATCAGCATGCCGCCGATGGACACCGGCACATTCACCTCGCCCGGGCCGGTCTTGTAGGGGCCGCAATGCACCACGCTGCGGGCGTAGCAAGGGGTGTCCTCGAAGCTCGCGACATCCCGGATCGCCCCGTCAATCACAAACCCCACGCAGCCGCGTTGCTGGGCGTAGAGCTTGACCAGTTCGCCGATCACCGCGTTGTTGGTGTCGCCCTGGGCATCCACCACCAGCACGTGGCCGGGCTCCAGCATGCTCAAGGCCTTGTAGATCAGCAGGTTGTCGCCGGGGCGGGTTTTTACCGTGAGCGCGGTGCCCACCAGCTTGCCGGTGCGGTTGTAGCGGTTCAGCCCACGGGCGCCGATGTGCCGGCCGAGGTTGTCGCTGATGTGCGGGGTGACCACGTGAGTGAAGGCTTCGAGCACTTCGGCAGAAGCCAGCGGCGGGTTGGGGAGGATGCGGGAACCGGGCAAGGACATGGCTGTAACTCCGATTGATCTTATGGGTCTGTGGCTAGATCTTAGGAGTGATGAACATACAGTTTTAGCGATATTTTATTATCTGATAGGATCGCTTTTTCTCATGGGAGATAGCCGATGATCACGTTCAAGCAAATCGACGCGTTGTACTGGATTGCCGAGCTGGGCAGTTTCGAGGCGGCGGCGAACAAGCTGAACATGTCGCAGTCGGCGATTTCCAAGCGCATTCAGGAGTTGGAAGAAACCTTCGATGTGGAGATTTTCGACCGCAGCAAACGCAATGCGCGGTTGACGGAAAAGGGCGCCGAGTTGCTCGACTACGCCAAGGACCTGCTGGAGCGTCGTGACTACATGCTGGAGCGGGTCAGCACCCGTGAAGTGCTGGTGCGCAGGTTTCGCCTGGGGGTGACGGAATTGACGGCTTTCACCTGGTTGCCGGCGCTGGTGGAGGCGTTGCGCGAGGCCTATCCCAAGGTGCAGATCGAGCCGTCGGTGGAGTTGAGCAGTGAGCTGTTTCGCAAGCTGGAGAGTGATGAGCTGGACCTGGTGATCGTGCCTGATGCCTACAGTGATTCGCGCTTCCTGAGTACGCCGCTGGGCAGTGTGGAAAACGCCTGGATGTGCGCACCGGGGTTGGTCAGCGAGGCTGATCCGGTGGGGCTTGAGGCATTGGCCGGGTATACGGTGTTGACCCAGGGGTCGCACTCGGGGACGGGGCTGATTTATGAGCGCTGGTTGGCAGCGCATGCTGTGCAGATGCCGCGCAAGTTGACCAGTCATAACCTGTTGGTGCAGGTCGGGCTGGCGCTGTCGGGGGTGGGGGTGAGTTATTTGCCCAAGGGGTGTTTGTCGCATTTGATCGAGCGCGGAGAATTACGCGCATTGGAGACGGAACCGGCGCTGCCCAAGGTTGGGTATGTTGCGTTGCATCGCGGAGATCGGCAGTTTGGCTTGAACCAGAATGTGGCGCAGTTGGCGGTGCAGTGTTGTGATTTTTCGCGGTTGTTGTTTTGAGTGTATATCCGTTATTTAGGTAACGGCTACTTAGGGTTCCGCTCTTACAGCGGGTCACTTTTGAAAAGCGCAAAAGTAACCAAAACGCTCTGCCCCGCCTGTCGGCACCTCGCCTAGGCTCGGTGTTCCCTCACTCCGGCATTGCTCCGCGGGCCGCCGCGACGGGCCATCCATGGCCCGGCGCGGCT
>NZ_JACAQC010000034.1:0-63937 GCF_013385345.1 Pseudomonas sp. I8001 | reverse complement strand
CTGTAAGAGCGGAACCAATAGATGCCGTTACCGAAATAACGGATATACACACAGTCAAAAACAGAGGCACAACCCATGCTCCAGTTGATCCTCGGCGGCGCCCGCTCCGGCAAAAGCCGCCTGGCTGAAAAACTCGCCACCGACAGCGGCCTAAGCGTCACCTACATAGCGACCAGCCAACCCCTGGACGGCGAAATGACCGCACGCGTCGCCCACCACCGCGAGCGGCGCCCGACCGAATGGGGCCTGATCGAAGAGCCCATCGAACTGGCCCGTGTCCTCAAGGAAAACGCCACCCCGAACCATTGCCTGCTGGTTGACTGCCTGACCCTATGGCTCACCAACCTGCTGATGCTCGAAGACCCCGACCGTCTCAAAGAAGAGCGTGAGGCCTTGCTCCAAACCCTGGCCACCCTCCCAGGAGAAATCATTTTTGTCAGCAACGAGACCGGAATGGGTGTCGTCCCGCTGGGCGAATTGACTCGCCGCTATGTCGATGAAGCCGGTTGGTTGCATCAAGCCTTGGCCGAACGTTGTCAGCGCGTTGTCCTGACCGTCGCCGGCCTGCCCCTGACTTTGAAAGGTACTGCGTTATGACCGACACCTGGTGGCTCAACCCCTGCAAAACGATCGACACCCAAGCCCACGAACAAGCCCTGGCCCGCCAGCAGCAACTGACCAAGCCCGCCGGCTCCCTCGGCCGGCTGGAAGCCGTGGCCGTCCAACTGGCCGGCCTCCAGGGCCAGGTCAAACCCAGCGTCGACCACCTGTGGATCGCGATCTTTGCCGGCGACCACGGCGTCGTCGCCGAAGGTGTCTCCGCCTTCCCCCAGGAAGTCACTGGCCAGATGCTTCACAACTTCGTCACCGGTGGCGCCGCCATCAGCGTGCTTGCGCGCCAACTCGACGCCAAGCTGGAAGTGGTCGACCTCGGCACCATCACCCCGACGTTGAACCTACCGGGCGTCCGCCACCTGAATATCGGTCTCGGCACCGCCAACTTCGTCAACGGCCCGGCAATGACCGAAGCCCAGGGCCAACTGGCCCTGCAAGCCGGCCGCGACAGCGTGCACCGCGCTATCACCAGCGGTGCGCAACTGTTTATCGGCGGCGAAATGGGCATCGGCAACACCACCGCCGCCAGTGCCCTGGCCTGCGCGCTGCTGGATTGCCAGGTCAGTGACTTGACCGGCCCCGGCACCGGCCTGAACGCCCAGGGTGTCAGCCATAAGGTCGCCGTCATCGAGCGCGCCCTTGCGCTGCACGCCAGCGATCGCGACGACGCACTGAAAACCCTGTTCAACCTCGGCGGCTTTGAAATTGCCGCGCTGGTCGGCGCCTACCTGGCCTGCGCTCAAGAAGGGGTCGTGGTGCTGGTGGACGGTTTTATCTGCACCGTCGCCGCCTTGGTCGCCACGCGCCTGAACCCCGGCTGCCGTGAATGGCTGCTGTTCGGCCACCGCGGTGCCGAGCCCGGCCATCGTCACGTGCTGCAAAGCCTCAATGCCGAACCACTGCTGGAACTCGGCCTGCGCCTGGGCGAAGGCAGTGGCGCCGCGCTGGCCGTGCCGTTGCTGCGCCTGGCCTGCGCACTGCACGGGCAAATGGCGACCTTCGCCGAAGCGGCCGTGGCGGATCGCCCGGCATGACCTTGCACCTGGACCTGCTGCGCCACGGCGAAACCGAACTGGGCGGCGGCTTGCGCGGCAGCCTGGACGATGCGCTCACGGCCAAGGGCTGGGAGCAGATGCGTGAGGCGGTGGTGGCGCAGGGCCCATGGGAGCGTCTGGTCAGTTCGCCGCTGCAACGTTGTGCGCGGTTTGCCGAGGAGTTGGGCACGCGCCTGAACCTGCCGGTCACCCTCGAAAAGGATCTGCAGGAACTGCACTTCGGCGCCTGGGAAGGGCAGAGCGCTGCAGCCTTGATGGAAACCGACGCCGACGCGCTGGGCCTGTTCTGGGCTGATCCCTACAGTTTCACGCCGCCGCAGGGCGAGCCGGTTTCACAGTTTTCCGCGCGTGTTTTGGGGGCTGTCGGCCGCTTGTATCAAGCTTATGCCGGCCAGCGAGTGCTGCTGATCAGCCATGGTGGAGTCATGCGTTTGCTGCTGGCCCAGGCACGTGGTCTGCCGCGTGAGCAACTGTTGAATGTCGAAGTCGGCCATGGTGGCCTGTTCAGCCTGCAGGTCGAGGCGGATGGCGTATTAAGGGAAGGACGCTGAGCATGTTGCCGTTCTGGATCGCCTTGCAGTTTCTCAGCAGCCTGCCGATTCGCTTGCCGGGCATGCCGCAGCCCCAGGAACTGGGGCGTTCGTTGCTGTTTTATCCGGTGGTGGGGCTGCTGTTCGGGCTACTGCTGTGGGGCTTGAACGCCGTGTTGATGGGCGCGCCATTGCTGCTGCACGCCGCGCTGCTGTTGACCGCATGGGTGCTGCTCAGTGGCGGCCTGCACCTGGACGGCCTGGCCGACAGCGCCGACGCCTGGCTCGGTGGCTTCGGTGACCGCGAGCGCACCCTGACCATCATGAAAGACCCGCGCAGCGGCCCGATCGCGGTGGTCACCCTGGGCCTGGTGTTGCTGCTCAAATTCACCGCGCTGGTGGCATTGATCGAGCAGCACAACGGCGCCGCGCTGATCCTCGCACCGTTGATTGGCCGCGCTTCGATGCTGGCGCTGTTTCTCACCACGCGTTATGTGCGCGCCGGTGGTCTGGGGCAGGCCCTGGCGGATCATTTGCCACGGATCGTCGGCCAACAGGTGCTGATCCTCAGCGGCCTGGCGTGTATCTTGATCGGCGGTTTCAGTGGCGGGATTGCCGTGCTGGTGGCTGCCCTTTGTTTTATCGGCTTGCGCCAATTGATGGTCAATCGCCTCGGCGGCACCACCGGCGACACCGCCGGCGCGCTGTTGGAGCTGCTGGAAGTGGCGGTGTTGATCAGTCTGGTGCTGTAACACTTTCTTGCATTTCATTAATCCCGGGTATATACACGCTCCATGCTTGCCTCCCAATGTTTATGCACAAACCTGCGTCGCGCCGCTCGTGGCGTCAGCAGGCATTACGACGGCGCTCTCGACGGCTTCGGGATCAACGTTGCCCAGTATTCTTTACTGTGTAATCTGCAGCGCCTCGATCAACCGAGCATTTCCAGCCTGGCCGACGCCATGGGCCTGGATCGCAGCACGCTGGGGCGCAACCTGCGGGTGCTGGAAGGCGAGGGCCTGGTGCAGTTGGTGGAGGGCGATGACTTGCGCAACCGCCTGGTCTTGCTGACCGAGGCGGGTATCGAACGGCTCGCCGCCGCATTGCCGGCCTGGGAAGCGGCGCAGCAGAAATTGATTGATAAGTTGGGCGCCGAAAAGCGCGAAACCCTGTTGGCCTTGCTGGATGAACTCGCTTGACGCGAGTTTGTTCGATGATAAGCGGGTATATACCCGCGAACGGAGAATAAGAAATGACCTCGATGTGGCGCACCAGCGGCTGGATTCTTGTGGGGAGTGCGCTGATCCTCGCGTTGTCCCTCGGCGTGCGACATGGCTTCGGCCTGTTCCTGGCGCCCATGAGTGCCGAATTCGGCTGGGGCCGTGAGACCTTTGCCTTTGCCATCGCCCTGCAAAACCTGATCTGGGGCCTGGCACAGCCGTTTACCGGCGCCCTGGCCGACCGCTTCGGCGCCGCCAAGGTGGTGATGATCGGTGGTGTGCTTTACGCGCTGGGCCTGGTGTTCATGGGCCTTTCGGATTCGGCGTGGTCGCTGTCCCTGAGTGCCGGGTTGCTGATCGGCATTGGCCTGTCGGGTACTTCGTTCTCGGTGATCCTCGGGGTGGTGGGGCGTGCCGTGGCGCCGGAAAAACGCAGCATGGCCATGGGTATCGCCAGCGCCGCCGGCTCGTTCGGCCAGTTCGCCATGTTGCCGGGCACCCTCGGTTTGATCGGCTGGCTTGGCTGGTCCGCCGCGTTGCTGGTGCTGGGCCTGATGGTGGCGCTGATCGTGCCGTTGGTGACCATGCTCAAGGACCGACCGTTGCCTGCGGTGGCTGGCCAGCAGACCTTGCGCGAAGCCTTGGGTGAGGCCTGCTCCCATTCAGGGTTCTGGCTGCTGGCGTTCGGCTTTTTTGTCTGCGGTTTCCAGGTGGTGTTTATCGGCGTGCACTTGCCATCGTACCTGGTGGACCAGCACTTGCCGGCCTCGGTGGGGACGACCGTGCTGGCATTGATCGGCCTGTTCAATATCTTTGGCACCTATACCGCCGGGTGGCTCGGCGGGCGCATGTCCAAACCCCGTTTGTTGACCGGTTTGTACCTGCTGCGTGCGGTGGTGATCGTGATCTTCCTGTGGGCGCCGGTGACGCAGACCAGCGCCTACCTGTTCGGCATGGCGATGGGCTTCCTGTGGCTGTCCACGGTGCCACTGACCAACGGCACGGTCGCGACCTTGTTTGGTGTCAGAAACCTTTCCATGCTAGGTGGGATCGTGTTCCTGTTCCATCAACTGGGCTCGTTCCTCGGCGGCTGGTTGGGCGGGGTGGTCTATGATCGAACCGGCAGCTACGATTTGATCTGGCAGGTGGCAATCGTCCTGAGCCTGGTGGCAGCGGCGCTGAACTGGCCGGTGCGCGAGCGCCCGGTGGCACGTTTGCAGGCGCAAATGGGGGTGGCATGAATTCGACCTGGCATTGGCTCGGCGCAGCAGGAGCAGGACTCTTGCTGCTGCTGGCGTGGTGGGGCTGGCAACAGGGCGGCCTGGCATTGATGCAGTTGGGCATGGCGATCTGTTAAGTTCTGTGTCTGAGACTTTTCAAGGACACCTCACATGCAGATGCGCTGGTTCGCAGTACCCGCTCTGATGGTGGCTTTTGGCGGTGTCGCCATGGCTGCCGATTGCCCGCCGTTGCTTGAAGGCCAGTTGCCCAAGCTGCGCGCCAAGGAATCCATCGACCTGTGCCAGCGCTTTGCCGGCAAGCCGCTGCTGATCGTCAACACCGCCAGCTTCTGCGGGTTTGCGCCGCAGTTCAAAGGGCTTGAAGCGTTGTACCAGCGCTACAAGGGCCAGGGGCTGGAAGTGATTGGCGTGCCGTCCGATGACTTCAAGCAGGAAGCCAAGACCGGGGAGGAAACTGCCAAGGTTTGTTACGTTAATTACGGCGTGACCTTCACCATGACCGAACCACAGAAGGTCAAGGGCCCGGACGCGGTGCATCTGTTCAAGATGCTGGCGCAGCAGAGCAGTGCGCCGAAGTGGAATTTCTACAAGTACGTGGTGGACCGCCAGGGCAAGGTGATCGCCAACTTCTCCAGCCTGACCAAGCCGGATAGCGCGGACCTGATCAAGGCGGTGGAAGAGGCGCTGGCTTCGAAACCCTGATGGGCACCCACTAAAAAGCCCCGCCTCTTTTGCAAGAGTGCGGGGCTTTTTTATGTCGCTTTACATCAGAACTTGTACGTCACACCCAGGCCGAAACCGTTGGCGCTGTTTTCGTACTTGGCATTGTAGGACTGGCCCAGTGCGTTAGCGCGTGCAACTTTGACAGGTTCTTCCTTGAGGTAGGAGTAAGCCAGGTCGACGGTCATGTTCGGCATGACGTCGTAGCCCAGGCCGAGACTGAAGATCGTCCGGTCACCGGTAGGGATGCGAGGCGAGCGATCAGTGTTGTTGGTCGGCGACTGGTCGAACGTCAGGCCGGTACGCAGTACCACCTGCTTGGTCACGCGGTACGAAGTACCCAGGGCGTAGGCCCAGGTGTCGTGCCAGTTCTGGTCTTCCTTGATGGTGCCGACAATTTGCGGAGCCAGAGCGCCACTGCCTGCGGCGGCCGATACGCCTTCGTTATTGACGGTGATGTCTTTCAGGCGGCTCCAGCGAGTCCATGTTGCGCCCGCATAGAGTTTCCAGGCGTCGCTCAGGTCTTGAGTAACAGACAGATCCCAGGATTCAGGGGTGTCGATCTTCAACGAAGCGTCGTAACGACCGTTGTTCAAGAGACTGGCGGGAACGTTGGCCCCCTTGGTCACTTCGGTATGGCCTTCGAGCTTGTACTTCACTTTCGAGTGATAGGTCAGACCCACTCGAGTGGTGTCAGTGGCTTGTACCAGCAGGCCGGCATTGAAGCCGAGTGCGGTGTCATCACCCTTGATCTTGACGTTGTTGGAGCCGGTCCCGGCGATTGGCAGGTTGATATCGGACTCAAGCGTACCGGCGATACGGTTGATAGTCGGACCAAAACCAATCGACACCCGGTCGTTGAAGGCATAGCTGACGGTTGGCTGGAAGGTGATGACCTTCACTTCGCTCTTACTGCCGAATGCTTTGCCCTGGAAGCCGCTTTCGTAGTCAGTCACCAGGCCAAAGGGTGCATAGACGCCGAAACCGACAGCCCATTGCTCATTGAGTTTATTGGTGTAGAAACCGAAAGGAACGGCAGTGAAGGGGACCATGTCGCCTTTATTGCTACCGCTGGAGCGACCACTGACATCTTTGATGTTGGTGGAAGCATCAATCGCTGCAACACCACCTGTAACTTGCTGGCCTTCAAGGCGAGCCATACCGGCAGGGTTGCCATAAACAGTGCTTGCGTTATCGGCAGATGAAGAACGTCCCGCAAAACCGGTACCCATCCCGGCAACGTCTTGTTCGTTGAGGGCGAAGCCGCTCGCGAACACGTGGGAGGATGCCATTGCAACGGCGAGGCTAAGTGTCGTCTTGAGCATTACTTTTTTCATTATTAGAACTCCGTGGTGATCACCGCTGCGGAAAGTAACAATAAATTTATGTTTGCGCTATAGGCTCAAACACAGGAGATAGAGCGGTTTTGTAGGACAATCCGACCAAAATCAACGTTTTTAGCCGAATCTTGCAAATCGCCCGGTCAACAGGCGACGTGATTCATGGGTGAAACACAGGTTTGCCAGGCCTGGGTGAAATCCCGGAGCCGGCCTTGAGGGTGAAATATTTCTTTCCAGATACGCGCCATCGCCAATACGTCGTCGGCCGGTGGCAGGTTTGGGCGGTGTTGTTCCACCAGCAGCCAGGCGATGGCGGTGGCGTAACGCAGGTTGACCGTCAGCTCAAGCTGCGGCCCGCTGAGGAAGGCATGCTGGCTGGCGAGTCCGCGTACCAGGCTGGCGCGCTCGGGGTCCAGCGCCAGGTAGTTATCCCACAGCGCGCGATGACGCGGCTCGGTGATGCTGTAGAGGCCATGGCCGCGGCGGTCGTGCAGGGCTGAACCGAGTGCCGACTGGCTGGCGGCGATGCCCAGCAGCAGGGATTCAGCCGTCTGGTTATGGCGACCCAGGTAAAGCAGGGTGGGCCGGATCACATAACGACACAATTCGCTGGCGGCGATGCCCATAAATGCCTCAATCCATGAAATTAATCGGCGATACCTGAGCGAGGGCTTGGCAGCGGTGAATCGGATCTCAGGTCCGCCGGAAGCGGATCATGCCGCTTGAGTTGAAGTGTAGTGTCATATTTACGATGTAAAGGACTGTTTTTAAAATATTTTCATCATTTAGTTATATCGTTTATATCAATTTAAACTTAGCGCGCCTGAATTTCAGGCAATAAAAAACCCCGGGTTTTAACCGGGGTTTTTGTGTTTCAGCGATTCGGGTCGATCAGGCAACCAGTGCCTGGCGAGTACGATCGATCACGGCCTGCAGCGGTTCTGCGCTGGAGTATTGATCGGGGTACAGGCGTTCGCTGTGACGAGCGATGCCGTGTTCGTTGACCAGGGTAAAGCTGAAGCAGCCTTTGCGAGCGGCCATGATCAGGCAGTTCATTGGTGCAAAAGCGTTGGTGAGGGTGCGAATGGCATCCTGAGTGTGGATTTGAGTGGACATATTATTGGCGTTCCTACAAATGACACGGTTAAGAACCGTGCAACGTTAAAACGTTCCAGTGACGTTGATCACCATTGATCGAACGAAGAACCCGACTGGAACAAAGCAGCCAGTTTGAAGCGCTATTAAGTTGGCGCGCTTGGGCTGGCAGGTAGGTACTTAGGAGGGCAGGCAACACAACAGGGGCAAAGGTTCTGGGCCCGGGGTGAAGATCCTGATCAATTTGCAGGTTGGTTCTTTCAGAGTATGGAAACTTCGCGACACCCTTTGCATTGTTCAAAGGCCGTGTCGTCGCAAGTGATACCTGGAAACCATCGAGGTGGTCGATCCCTTTTTGTCGGCGGTGCCGTGAGGGAGTTGTTCGACCAGAATTGACTTTCAGCTTGGTACTAACGCCGCGGATAGTAACGGATTGAAACGATGAAAGGAAGTGTGATAGGCAAAAAACTTTTCGGGTCCTGGGCCTGCGGTAACATTCCTCAGCCGCTGCCTGAGCAAAAAACGCGGTTGATATAACCGGCGAGTGGGTAGTTGTGCACATTGGTGGCGCCCTGTGTAACTGAACTGACATACGCCCCGCAAAGCGCCCGGGTGCCTGCAACTAAAATTTAAGTCAATGAAAAATCGAGCTTTTTTTTATTGGTGAAAAAATCGTCAGTTTGACTGCGGCCCCCGTTCCATGGGCCTTTGCGGGACTTACAGAACGGTTGTCCACTGAGTTATCCACAGCTTCTGTGGATTGTCCCAAGCGCTTGCTCTAGAACGGGCGTGCAGGCTTTTTTCAGCTTTACCTGTACGAAAAAAAGAGTAGAGTGGCGCGCCTTCCGTTCTGTCCCACAGTGCTTTATGAAGTTTCGCTCAGTATCACCTTCTGTTACCGACAGCCCTCAGGTTGTTACCGCACCCAAGCGTTTTTCCCTGAAAGTTGCCTTGTGGTTGCTCGACAGCCCGCGCCTGGGCCACAGCCCCAACGTCAAACATTTTGCAGGGCATTTGCTCAAGCAACCGGCTCGTGCTGGCGTGGTGGTGGCGCAAAGCCGTCTGGGCCAGTTGATGTGCCGCGAGTGCGGCAATGCCCGCGACCGCCGTATCGGCCACGAACTGCTGCGCCAGGCCGCCCGCGCCGGTGACCGCATCGCCCAGCGTGAACTGGGCCAGATCGAAGACTGAGCTGTCCTCAATGCGCTGGCTTGGTTAACCTTCTTCTTTTCGGGTGACGGCAGGAATCGCTATGGCTTTTGACTGGACCAGTGTTGTGCTGGGTCTCGCCGCTGCTGGGTTGCCGCTGTTGGGGCTGTGCTGGCAGATTCAGCGCCGACTGAGCGCGCGAATGGCCGGCTGGGAATTGCTCGAAGAGCGCCTGGCCACCGCACAACTGGCCCAGGAAGGGCTCGCCGCGCAGTTGGACGCCAGCCGTGACGAAATCAGCGACCTGAGCCAGGCCAACGCTGCCAAACAGGCTGATCTGGCCGCCGTGCGCCGGGAAGTCGAACTGCTGCAGATCGACCGTGACAACGCCCGCGACGCCGCCCACGCCTGGAACCTCGACCGTTCCGCCAAGGAAACCGAACTACGCCGCCTGGATGCCTTGTCCGCGTCCCTGCGCGCCGAATTGCGCGAGCAACAGGAAAGCCATCAGCAACGCCTCAGTGACCTGCAAGGTTCCCGTGATGAGCTGCGCGCGCAGTTCGCTGAACTCGCCGGGAAGATCTTCGACGAGCGCGAGCAACGCTTCGCCGAAACCAGCCAGCAGCGCCTCGGCCAATTGCTCGACCCGCTCAAGGAGCGCATCCAGTCGTTCGAAAAGCGTGTCGAAGAAAGCTACCAGAGCGAAGCCCGCGAGCGGTTTTCCCTGGCCAAGGAGCTGGAGCGCCTGCAACAGCTGAACCTGCGCCTGTCCGATGAAGCCACCAACCTGACCCGCGCCCTCAAGGGCCAGAAAACCCAGGGCAACTGGGGCGAGTTGATCCTGGAGCGGGTGCTGGAACATGCCGGTCTGGAAAAGGGCCGCGAGTACCAGACCCAGGTCAACCTCAAAGGCCCGGACGGCGAACGCTTCCAGCCCGACGTGTTGATCATGCTGCCGGGGGACAAGCAGGTAGTGGTGGACTCCAAGGTCAGCCTGACCGCCTATCAACAGTACGTCGCCGAGGACGACCAGGCGATCGGCCAGGCAGCCCTCAAGCAGCACGTACTGTCCTTGCGCAACCACGTCAAAGGCCTGGCCGGCAAGGACTACAAACGTCTGGAAGGCCTGCACAGCCTGGATTTCGTGCTGCTGTTCGTGCCCATTGAAGCCGCATTTTCGGCGGCGCTTCAAGCCGAGCCGAACCTGTTCCAGGAAGCCTTCGACCGCAACATCGTGATCGTCAGCCCGACCACGCTGTTGGCCACCTTGCGGGTGATCGACAGCCTGTGGAAACAGGAACGGCAAAGCCAGAACGCCCGGGAAATTGCCGAGCGCGCCGGTTGGCTGTACGACAAGTTCGTGCTGTTTATCCAGGACCTGGACGAGGTAGGCAACCGCCTGCAGCAGTTGGACAAAGCCTACAGCGCAGCGCGCAACAAGCTGACCGACGGACGCGGAAACCTGGTGAGCCGTACCGAGCAACTGAAGCTGCTCGGCGCCCGCGCCAGCAAAAGCCTGCCGGCCGACCTGCTGGAACGGGCGATGACCGATGAAGACGGCGTGGCGCAGTTGCCAGAATAGTCACCGGTCTCTGTGGGAGCTGGCTTGCCTGCGATGCAGGCGCCTCGTTCCTCCAGATACACCGAGGCGATGCCATCGCAGGCAAGCCAGCTCCCACATGGGCTAAAGCGGCAGGTGCCGGCTCAACAAGGCCCGCAACGCCGCCGGCTTCACCGGCTTGGCCAGGTAATCCAACCCTGCCGCATGCACCTGGGCCACCATCTCCGGCCGCCCGTCGGCACTGATCACCACACCCGGAATCGGCTCTGCCAGTTGTGCCCGCAGCCAGCCCATCAACTCGGTGCCGGTCTCGCCGTGGTCGAGGTGGTAATCCACCAGGGCCAGTTGCGGCCGCACACCCTCGGCCAGCAACGCGGCACATTGCGCCTGGTCGCGGGCGGTCCAGACTTCACAGCCCCAGCGCGTGAGCAAACTGCGCATGCCGATCAGGATGCTTTCTTCGTTATCCACACACAGGACCTGTGCACCGCTCAACGGCTGGCCGCTTTCCTGCGCCGGCTTGGCAGGCGCGCTGACCTGAGTGCGCGCCAACGGCACACGCACGCTGAACACGCTGCCTTTGCCCGGCCATGAACGCACGCTCAAGCGGTGCCCGAGCACGCGGCACAGGCCATCGGCAATCGCCAGGCCCAGTCCCAGGCCTTTCTCGGCACGGGTCTGGTGACTGTCCAGGCGTTTGAATTCCTCGAAGATGACTTTTTGCTTGTCCTGGGGAATCCCGGGACCACGGTCCCATACTTCCAGGCACAACTCGCCGCGACGGCGCCGCACACCCAATAGCACCGGCCCGTCGGCATACCGGAACGCGTTGGTGAGGAAATTCTGCAACACCCGCCGCAGCAACTTGATGTCGCTGTCGACCCGCAAACGGCTGCCCCGCAGGCGGAAGCGCAAACCCTGCTCCTGAGCCAGCGCCTTGAACTCGGCGCCCAGCGTATCGAACAGTTCATTGAGCACGAAGGGTTGGCGCTGCGGATTGATCTTGCCGTTTTCCAGGCGCGAAATATCCAGCAGGTCGCTGATCAGGTCTTCCGCCGAACGCAACGAGCTGTCCAGATGCTGCACCAACTGCCGGGCATCCGGCGACATGCCGTCGTTCTGATGGGAGAGGGCAGCAGAGAACAATCTTGCGGCGTTCAACGGTTGCATCAAGTCGTGACTGACCGCTGCGAGGAACCGGGTTTTCGACTGGCTGGCGGTCTCGGCCACGCCCTTGGCATCGGTCAGCGCGACGTTGAGTTGCGACAGTTCGTGGGTTCGCTCGGTCACCCGCTGTTCCAGGCCTTCATTGGCCTCGGTCAACGCCTGCTCGGCTTCGCGGAACGCGGTGATGTCGGTGAAGCTCATCACAAACCCGCCACCCGGCATCGGGTTGCCGATCAGTTCGATCACCCGGCCATTGGGAAACAGCCGCTCGGAGGTATGCGCACGGCCCTGGCGCATCCAGTGCAGGCGGCGCGCCACGTGCACTTCGGCCTCGCCCGGGCCGCACAGCCCGCGCTCGGCGTTGTAGCGAATGATGTCGGCTATCGGCCGGCCCACACTGATCAGGCCTTCGGGGTAATTGAACAGCTCCAGATACCGCCGGTTCCACGCCACCAGCCGCAGGGACTGGTCGACCACGCTGATGCCCTGGGTGATGTTTTCGATGGCGCCTTGCAGCAGTGCCCGGTTGAACTGCAGTACTTCCGACGCTTCGTCGGCGATGCGAACTACGTCCTCCAACTGCATTTCCCGGCCTTCAATGGCGGCTTTCACCACCGCCCGGGTCGACGACGCACCGAGCACGCCGGCCAACAGGCGTTCGGTGTGGGCAATCCAGTCATTGTCGGCGTTCTGGTTGGGGTTAAACCCTTTGCCTTGGCGATAGGCGAAGCGCACAAAACTCTGGTGAGCCCGTTCTTCACCGACAAACCGCGCTGCGAGGCTGAGCAAATCATTGATCTGCACCGAAAGCATTGAGCGGGCGCTGGCCCGCTGGCTGATTTCCTGGCCAATAAAACGCCCGGCCTGCCAATGCTCCGACACCCGCGTGCGGGACAGCATCGAGACCCACACGAACAACGTGAAGTTACCCGCCAGGGAAAATACGGTGCCCAGCGTCAGAGAAGTTACAGACAAGCCCAGCGGGTGCGAATGCAGCCACGTCATGCCCGGGAAAAGGCTGAACGACCAGCCCAGACTTTTCGCGGTGACCGGCAGGACCAAGGTGTAGAACCACAGGAACGTACCCGCCGCCAATCCGGCAAACACGCCGCGCCGGTTGGCCTGTTTCCAGTACAGCGCACCCAGCATCGCCGGTGCCAGCTGGGTCACGGCGGCGAACGCAATCTGGCCAATGGTTGCAAGGCTGGCGGAGGACCCCAGCAGCCGGTAACTGACGTAAGCCAGCAGCAGGATGATGACAATGCTCACCCGGCGTACCGACAGCATCCAGTGGCGGAACACTTCGAACGGCCGCTCGGCACTGGAACGGCGCAGCAGCCAGGGCAGCAGCATGTCGTTGGAGACCATGGTCGACAGGGCGATGCTCGCGACGATCACCATGCCCGTAGCCGCCGAGGCGCCGCCGATAAACGCCAGCACGGCGAGCGCCGGATGGGCTTCGGCCAACGGTAGGCTGATCACGTAGGAGTCCGGTAATACCGAGCCCGGCAGCAGCATCTTCCCGCCGAGGGCAATCGGGATGACAAACAGGGCGGCCAGGATCAGGTAGGCCGGGAATACCCACTTGGCCAGGCGCAGGTCCTGCGGGTCGATATTTTCCACCACGGTGACGTGAAACTGCCGGGGCAGGCAGATGATCGCCATCATCGCGACACCGGTCTGCACCACCATCGAGGGCCAGTTGACGGTCTCTTTCCAGTATTCCTCCAGCCGTGGCGCGAGCATCGCCTGGCTGAACAAATCGTCGAAACCGTCGTACAGGCCGTAGGTCACAAACGCACCGACGGCGAGAAACGCGAACAGCTTGACCAACGATTCAAAGGCAATCGCCAGCACCATGCCGCGGTGGTGTTCCGTGGCGTCCAGGTTGCGGGTACCGAACACAATGGTGAACAACGCCAATACCAGCGACACGATCAGCGCCGTGTCCTGGGAGCGGGTGCCGGTAGTGTCGGCGCTGGCGCCGATCAGCAGGTTCACCCCCAGCACGATGCCTTTGAGTTGCAAGGCTATATAAGGCAGGACGCCCACCAGGCAGATCAGCGCCACCACCACCGCGAGGGATTGGGATTTGCCGTAACGGGCGGCGATAAAGTCGGCGATGGAGGTGATGTTTTCCTGCTTGCTGATCAGCACCATCTTCTGCAGGACCCACGGCGCGAGCACCAACAGCAGCACCGGTCCCAGGTAGATCGGTAAAAACGCCCACAACTGTTCGGCCGCCTGGCCTACGGCACCAAAGAATGTCCAACTGGTGCAATACACCGCCAGCGACAGGCTATACACCCAGGCACGCATCCGCGGCGGCAGCGGCGCATGGCGACGGTCACCGTAAAAGGCGATGGCAAACATAATGGCCATATAGGCCAGGGCAACGGCGGCGATCAGCCCGCTGGACAGCGTCATGAGAACTCCAGACATAAGAACGCCCGGGCATTCCCGGCCCGGGCGAACAGTCTCGCATGATGCTTGGCGTTAGTCAGTGTCGACCAAGGTCGGAGCGTGGTGTGATGTCGCAGCGTTGGTTCAGGCGCCGAAACCGCCGTCGATGGTCAGGCTGGCGCCGGTGATGTAGCCGGCCTCAGGGCCTGCCAGATAGGCGACGAAACTGGCGATCTCTTCTACATGGCCATAACGGCCCACGGCCATGAAGCCGATCAGGCTTTCGGCGAAATCACCGCTTGCCGGGTTCATGTCGGTGTCCACCGGGCCTGGCTGCACGTTATTGATGGTGATGCCCCGTGGGCCCAGGTCGCGGGCCAGGCCTTTGGTCAGGCCGACCAGCGCCGATTTGCTCATGGCGTACGGGCCGCCACCGGCAAACGGCATGCGATCGGCATTGGTGCTGCCGATGTTGATGATGCGGCCACCTTCGCCCATGTGCCGCGCGGCTTCCTGGGTGGCGACAAATACGCTGCGTACGTTGATGGCGAGGGTGCGGTCGAAGTCTTCCAGCTTGAAATCTTCCAGCGGGCCGACGGCCAGCACGCCTGCGTTGTTGACCAGGATATCCAGGCGCCCGAACGCTTCGACGGTGGCGTTGACGGCGCTGCGGATGGCGTCTGCGTCGGCGCTGTCGGCATGAATCGCCAGGGCTTTGCCGCCTTGGCTGATCACGCTGTTCTGCAACTCTTCAGCCTTGGCAGCCGAACTGACGTAGGTAAAGGCGACGGCAGCGCCCTGTGCGGCCAGGCGCTTGACGATGGCGGCGCCGATACCGCGGGAACCGCCCTGGATCAAGGCGACTTTGCCGCTGAGGTTTTGTGTGGTCATGTCGTTCTCCAAAAGGTGTGTTGAGGTTGGAGTCGAGTATCGACCTCACCCGGCGCGCCCGGTAGACCGTGATTGCTATAGTCTGTGTAAACCAAAAGTTTAGAGTGGGGCGATATGGAAAGCTTTGGCAGTATCGAATGCTTCGTGCGCAGCGCCGAAGGCGGCAGTTTTGCCGAGGCTGCCCGGCACCTGAGCCTGACCCCGGCGGCCGTGGGCAAAAGTGTGGCCAAGCTGGAGGCGCGCCTGGGTGTAAGGCTGTTCCAGCGCAGTACCCGGCGCCTGACGCTGACTGAGGCCGGCAAGCTCTTCCTCGAAGAAGTCAGCGGCAGCCTCACCACCATTCAAAACGCCGTGGCTAACCTGGCCAGTGCCGAAGGGCGGCCAGTGGGCACGCTGAAAGTGAGCATGGGCACGGTGTTCGGCAACCGTTATGTGGTGCCGTTGCTGGGGGAGTTTCTAAAGCGCTTTCCTGATATCAACCCCGACTGGCATTTCGATAACCGCCAGGTGGACCTGATCGGCCAGGGTTTCGATGCCGCGATCGGCGGTGGTTTTGAGCTGCCCCAGGGCGTGGTCGCGCGCAAGCTGGCGCCGGCGCACCGGATCCTGCTGGCCTCACCGGAATACCTCGCCAAACGCAAGCCGGTGGTCGCGCCGGAGGACTTGTCTGTGTGCAACGGCATCCTGATCCGCTCACCGCAAACCGGCCGCGTGCGTTCGTGGCAACTCACCCACCGCACGCGCGAACAACGCCCGCTGGTGCTCAAGCCGCGCATGACCATGAGCGACTCGGGCGCTGCCTGCTGCGCCAGTGCCCAGGGCCTGGGGATTGCGCTGGTCAGCATGCCGATGGCGGTGCCGTATCTGGACAGCGGCCAACTGGTGCGAGTGCTGCCCGACTGGTATGTCGACGACGGCAACATCTCGCTGTACTACGCCGAACACAAGCTGCTGCCCGGCAAGACCCGGGCGTTTGTGGATTTCATCCTGGAGCAGTTTGTCGAACGCGAGTTGGGGCGGCGGTTCAGCGCCATTTGATCCTTGTGGGGATCAAAGTGTGGGAGCGGGCTTGCTCGTGAAGGCGGTGTGACAGTCACCACATGCATCGACTGATCCACCGCTTTCGCGAGCAAGCCCGCTCCCACATTTTGGATCTTCAATGTCCGAACTTTCCGGGCCAGCCGATCACTTTCTTCGGCCTCGGCGTCGCATACGTGCGGATCTTCGAGGTCGACAGTCCCAACCGCACCAAGCCTTCGGCAATCGTGACAGCCGAGGTCACACCGTCCACCACCGGCACACCCGTGCGGTAGCGAATCTGCTCATCCAGCCCGGCCATGCCGCCGCAGCCCAGGCAGATCACTTCGGCCTTGTCTTCGCTGATCGCCAATTCAGCCTGGCGCACGATGGCCTCCATGGCCCGCAGCGGGTCTTCCTCCAGTTCCAATACCGCCATGCCGCTGGCCCGTACCGACGCGCACCGCTGGTATAAGCCGGCCAGTTTCAGCCGGTCCTCGATCAGCGGCACGGTGCGGTCCAAAGTCGTCACCACGGAGTAGGCATGTCCGAGGAACATCGCGGTGCTGGCGGCCGCTTCGGTGATGTCCACCACCGGCACGTTGAGCAACTCCTGCAAGCCTTCGCGGCCATGTTCGCCGTAGCCGGCCTGGATTACCGCATCGAACGGCTGGTCGTAAGCCATCACCCGGTCCATCACCGCGATGGCCGCCAGGTAGCTTTCGAAATTGCCTTCCACCGATTCGGCACCGAAAAACGGAGTCAGGCCGACGATCTCGGTGCCGGGGGACGCCACCGCCCGTGCCTGTTTGGCGATGGCCTCGGTGATGGACTCGGTGGTGTTGACGTTGACCACAAGGATGCGCATGGAATGTCCTTACTTAATGACTGACGTTATCGACTGCAATGCTTTCGCCGCTCACATCGGCGTAGTACGGCTGGCGCTTGGCGAACAGCAGGTACAGCAGCCCTGCAATACCGGCGCCAATCAGCCAGGAGAAGGGCGAGACGAGGGCGAAACCGGGCAGCAGGGCCAGGAGAATGGCGATCACCGCGGCAGGAATGAAGGCCGCCACGGCGCGCAAATTGATCCCGCGGCTGTAGTAATAAGCGCCATTCGGGTCTTCGCTATACAGCTGCGGCACGTCCACTTGGCTTTTGCGGATCAACCAGTAGTCGACCATGATCACCCCGTACAACGGCCCCAGCAGTGCGCCCAGCCCCGAGAGGAAATACACGATCACCAGCGGGCTGTTGTAGAGGTTCCACGGCAGGATCAACACCGCCACGGTGGCGCTGATCAGCCCGGCGCGGCGGAAGTTCAGGTACTTGGGCGCCAGGTTGCTCAGCACAAAGGCCGGCGCGACGAAGTTGGCCATGATGTTCACCGCCACGGTCACAATCAGGAACGCCAGGCAGCCCAGCACCAGGAAGAATGTGTTGGGTATCGCCGCAATGATTTCCGTAGGGCTCTCAATCACCCGGCCATTGAGGTGGAACTGCCCGCCGCACAGCAGCACGGTGATGGCCGCGAACACCAGGATATTCACCGGCAGTCCCCAGAAGTTGCCGACCTTGATGGTCTTGCGGCACGGCGAGGAGCGGGCGAAGTCGCAGAAATTCAGGATCAGCGTGCCGTAGATCGCCAGCCACAGCGCGCCGCCGGCAAAGATATTGCGCCACATCTCACCACCGGTCAGCGGCTCGCGAATGGCCCAGGCAATGTGGCCGTCCGCCTGGAAATACATCCAGCCGGCCAGGGACGCTACTGTCAGCAGAATCACCGGCCCGGCGAAGGCTTCATAGCGGCGCACCATCTCCATCCCATAGGCGAGGATGGCGAGCTGCACAAACCAGATCGCCACAAAACACGCCCAGCCCAGGGTGGACAGGCCGAGGATCGAGTTGTGGTCGTAGTCGGCAAAACCTGGATGAACCGCCGTCAACAGCACGCGGAAAACCACCGAGGCCAGGTAGGTCTGTATCCCGAACCAGGCAATCGCGATCACCGCACGAATCAGTGCCGGGATCTGCGCACCATGGATGCCAAAACTGATGCGGCTGATCACTGGAAACGGTACGCCGGTCTTCTGCCCCATATAGCCCGACAGGTTCATGAAGAAGTACACCAGCGCCGCGCCGATCCCCAGGGACAGCAGAATCTGCCAGCCACCCAGGCCCAGCGCATACAGGCCGATGGCGAAGGAGTAGTTGGCGATGTTGTGCACATCGTTGGTCCACAAGGCAAAGATGCTGTAGCGGCCCCAGCGCCGGCCTTCGGCCTTGGTAGGCGCCAGGTCCTTGTTGTGCAGGCGCGGGCTGAGGACCAACGGGCCGGGGCTCGTGGCCTCGGCGTTCAGGGTGGAGGAGGGCAGATCCAGTGCGATGTTATTGGAGAGACTTGTACGCATTCCGGCAGGCTCCTGGACATCAGCAGGAGAGCGGCTGATGTCAAAGTGTATGTATCTTTTTTATTAATTGTATACAAAGTGTGTTTTGCCTTAAGCCACATGCGTGCCAGATTTTCGCCGGGTGAAATACACGGCGATTTGGTTTTTAGCGTGATTGGAAATAACAGACTGAATTTAAAGCGATATAAATTGACCGTTTGAACAGCTATTTATTTTGTGGTGCAGAGAGGGGCGGGGATTTAAGAAGAGGTGTGACGAGGGAGGATGTAACTTTTCGGTGCAGGATTTTATAAGTGCACACAAAAATGGCACCGATGGTGACATTTCTGTGTACAGGATTCTGGCTCAGGCGTTACGCCTTGCTGATGATGTTCCCGGCGTGCAACCCGCATTCTTTTTGGGTTGCTTCTTCCCACCACCAACGGCCTTCGCGTTCGTGCTGGTTCGGCAGTACCGGACGGGTGCACGGCTCACAGCCGATGCTGATAAAACCGCGCTCGTGCAGGCTGTTGTACGGCAACTCCAGCATGCGGATGTAACCCCATACTTCCTCACTGGTCATCTGCGCCAGCGGGTTGAACTTGTACAGGGTGCGTTCCGGGGTGGAAAAAGCCGTATCGATTTCCAGCGCGGCCACCTGGCTGCGGGTGCCGGGGCTCTGGTCGCGGCGCTGGCCGGTGGCCCAGGCGCTCACACCGGACAGCTTGCGGCGCAGCGGTTCGATCTTGCGCACGCCACAGCACTCGCCATGGCCGTCCTTGTAGAAACTGAACAGGCCCTTTTCCTTGACGAAGGGTTCCAGCTTGCTCTGGTCCGGCGAGATCAGTTCGATGTCGATCTTGTAGAACTCACGCACCTGCTCGATAAACCGGTAGGTCTCCGGGTGCAGGCGACCGGTGTCGAGGCTGAACACCTTGACGTTCTTGTTCAGCTTCCAGGCCATGTCGACCAGCACCACGTCCTCGGCACCGCTGAAAGAGATCCACAGGTCGTCGCCAAACTGGCTGAAGGCCAGCTTGAGAATGTCCTGGGCGGATTTGTTGGCGTAAGTCGCGGCGAGTTCAGCGACGTCGAAGGCTTGGTTCATCAGGACGGTTCCTACAGGTCAGTGGCGCTGAGCGCTCTATAGGGGGGCGATGGTAACAAAATCCCGCCTGCGTTGCGGCGGCCAGCGTGAATCGCTAGAGTTCGGCAGTCCTTTTGCTCGCTCAACTCAATAACTTTAAATGGGAGTGTCTTGTGGAAATTGCCTGTCTCGACCTGGAAGGGGTGCTGGTTCCGGAAATCTGGATCGCCTTCGCCGAAAAAACCGGTATTGAATCCTTGCGGGCCACCACCCGGGACATCCCCGACTACGACGTGCTGATGAAACAGCGCCTGCGCATTCTTGATGAGCATGGGCTGAAGCTCTCCGACATCCAGGAAGTGATCGCCACCCTCAAGCCGCTGGACGGCGCCATCGAGTTCGTCAATTGGCTGCGCGAGCGCTTCCAGGTGGTGATCCTGTCTGACACCTTCTATGAGTTCTCCCAGCCGCTGATGCGCCAACTGGGTTTCCCGACCTTGCTGTGCCACCGGTTGATCACCGACGAGAGTGACCGGGTGGTGAGCTACCAGCTGCGTCAGAAAGATCCCAAACGTCAGTCGGTGCTGGCCTTCAAGACCCTGTACTACCGCGTGATTGCCGCCGGTGATTCCTACAACGACACCACCATGCTGGGTGAGGCCGACCGTGGGATCCTGTTCCACGCGCCGGAGAACGTGATTCGCGAGTTCCCGCAGTTCCCGGCGGTGCATACGTTTGAGGACTTGAAGAAAGAGTTCATCAAGGCGTCGAATCGGCAGTTGAGCCTGTAAGTTATTTGGCGTGGCTGACGCCTCATCGCAGGCAAGCCAGCTCCCACATGTTGACCGCGCTCCCATGTGGGAGCCGGGCTTGCCCGCGATAGGGCCGGTATGGCCACTGCACAGCCTAGACCCCTGCCAGCAAACTCTCATAAGGAATGCGCAAGCCTTCATGCAGGCGTTTGATCATCGACAAGCTCAGCTTGCGCTTATGATTCAACACTTCGGAAACCCGCCCGCTCGGACCTATGAAAGGCTCCAGGTCACGGGCGGTCAGGCCTAGTTGCTCCATTCGAAATTTAATCGCTTCTACGGGATCCGAAGGCGGCATTGGGAAATGCTCCGCTTCGTACTTTTCGATAAGTATCGCGAGAATTTCCAGCTCGTCACCCTCGGGCGAGCCGATTTCCGCTTCCCATAGCTGTTCGACGCGCGCGAGCGCAGCGGTCAGGTCTTCCTGGGAATGAATGGGTTTGATGTTCATCACACGGTCTCCGCATTGATCTGATCGTATTGCGCGTGGGTCCCCACGAAGCGTATGAACGCAAGCTGTCGCTGATAATTGATCGCCATGATCACTCGATACTTGTTGCCGCCTATGTTGAACACAACCCTGCCCCCTTTGAGAATGCTCGCTGTCCTTAGCTCTGCCTTGAGGGCCTGAGGGGTTGGGTAAACAGCTTTTTCCATATGGCGATACAGCTCGACCAGCGGCGTTTTGGCATCCATGCAACCAGGGTGGTTTTCCCAGAATATTCGTAGGCCAGACAGAGCGATTATCCGCATCGCTGCGACCTCCCAATTTGGGAGATAATAGGTGCGGTTGAGGGCAGATGCAATCTCGGAAATCTTTCCTGACAAGTAGGCAGTCGTTTCATGTGATCCTTCACAGACGGCTGGTGGACGGTTGAAACCGGACGCTGTCCTCCGGCTTCGACCCCGTCTACTTCGGTACTGATTCAGGTCTTTTCTGCTGCGTGGCTCTACGTCAGCGAGCCAGGAAGGGGCTGGGTGCTACAGGCTTTCCAAGGTTTGTAACAACACCCGCACCTTGGTCATCGACTCCTGATACTCCGCCTGCCACTCCGAGTCCGCGACAATCCCGCCGCCGCCCCAGCAGCACACCTGACCATCCTTGACCAACAGGCTGCGAATGGCGATGGAGCTGTCCATCTCGCCGCGCACGTCCAGATACACCAGCGAACCGCAATACAACCCGCGCCGGGTCGGCTCCAGCTCGTCGATGATCTGCATCGCGCGAATCTTCGGTGCGCCGGTGATGGAGCCGCCGGGGAAGCTGCCGGCGATCAGGTCGAGGGCGTCTTTATCGTCCGCCAGCTCACCGGTGACGCTGCTCACCAGATGATGCACGTTGGGATAGCTTTCCAGGCTGAACAACTCCGGCACTTTCACCGAGCCGGTACGGCAGGTGCGGCCCAGGTCGTTGCGCAGCAGGTCGACGATCATCAGGTTTTCGGCACGATCCTTGGGGCTGGCCAGCAATTCAGCGGCGTTGGCTGCATCTTCCTCAGGCGTCGCACCCCTTGGCCGGGTGCCCTTGATCGGGCGGGTTTCCACCTGGCGCTGGCTGATTTTGACGAAGCGTTCCGGCGACAAGCTCAACACTGCGCCGTCGTCCGGCAGGCTCTGGAACCCGGAAAACGGCGTCGGGCAGGCTTCGCGCAAGGCGCAGTAGGCCACCCACGGATCGCCACTGCACGGGGCACGGAAACGTTGGGCAAAGTTGACCTGGTAGCAGTCACCCGCCTGGATGTAATCCTGGATGCGGGCGAGTGCGTGTTTGTAGGTGTCGGCTGTCACGTCCGGGGCCATTGGGCCTTGCAGCTTGAAGGTGGCCGATGCGCTGATGGTCGGCTGGCCGAACAGCGCGATCAGGCGCTGCCGTTCGCTTTCCGCCAGTTTGGGATGGAACACCAGTTGGCTGGTCTGCGCCTGGTGATCGCTGATCAAGGCCCAGGCGTACAGGCCAAAGCGTGCATCCGGCAGGTGCAGGTCGTCCACAGCCAGGTGCGGCAGGTGCTCAAGATGACGACCGAAGTCGTAGCTCAGGTAGCCGATGAGGCCGCCGGCAAACGGCAGTTCGTAGGGCGCGGGGATCGTGGCTTCACCCAGCAACGTCAGGTTTTCCCGCAGGCGCTGTAGGAAATCACTGCCGCTTTCGTCGGGCAGTACCGCCAGGGTCGTCTCGGGCCAGGCGCTCAGCAGGTCATAACGGCCGCGCTCGGCCGCCGGTCGGCCACTGTCCAGCAGCACCGCGCCGGGCGCATGGCGGATTGCTGCAAAGTATTCGGCAGGGTTGGCCCGGTAGGGCAGCGGGTGTACGGAGCAGGTCACTGGGTTTATCCCTCGACCGCCGGAATATGCCCAAACATTTCCTGCACAAACTTAACCCGTTCCTCCGGTGTTTCCGTTACGCCCGCCGCCTTCAGCTCTTCCAGTCGAGCCTCCACGGCATGGGTGCGCAAGGTCAGGCCGCAGTCGTTGGCAATCTGGATGTTCAGCCCCGGGCGAGCGTTAAGTTCCAGGATCAACGGACCCTTTTCCTGGTCCAGCACCATATCCACGCCGATATAGCCCAGGCCGCACAGCTCGTAGCAGCCGGCGGCGAGCTTCATGAACCCGTCCCAGTTGGGCAGTTGCACGCCGTCCACCGCATTGGTGGTGTCGGGGTGCTTGGTGATGATGTTGTTCAGCCAGGTGCCGCGCAGGGTCAGGCCGGTGGCGAGGTCGACACCCACGCCAATCGCGCCCTGGTGCAGGTTGGCCTTGCCGCCGGACTGGCGGGTGGGCAAGCGCAGCATGGCCATCACCGGGTAGCCCATCAGCACAATGATGCGGATGTCCGGTACGCCTTCGTAGCTGATGCTTTTGAAGATCTGGTCAGGCACCACCCGGTATTCGATCAGCGCGCGGTCACGGTGGCCGCCGAGGGAATACAGGCCGGTGAGGATGCTGGAAATCTGATGCTCGATTTCTTCATGGCTGATGATCTTGCCGGAGACGGTCCGGTAGCGCCCTTCAAAACGGTCGGCGATCACCAGGATACCGTCACCGCCGGCGCCCTGGGCCGGCTTGATCACGAAGTCGCTGCGCCCGCCGATGATCTCGTCGAGCTTGTCGATTTCCTTCTCGGTGGAAATGACCCCGTACATTTCCGGCACGTGGATGCCGGCGGCCATGGCCCGTTCCTTGGTGATGATCTTGTCATCGACGATCGGATACAGGCTGCGCTTGTTGTACTTGAGCACGTAGTCGGCATTTCGCCGGTTGATGCCCATGATCCCCCGCGCTTCCAGGGCCTTCCAGGTCTTCCAGAAGCCGAACATTACGAGTCAGCCTTGAGGAAGGCCTTGAAACGCACCAGTTCGGTCAGGCGGTAGCCGCGATAACGCCCCATGGCCAGCATGAAGCCCACCAGGATCAACAGGATCGCCGGGAAGGTGAACACGAAGTAGATCAGTTCCGGCACGCTCATGATGATGTGCGCCAGGGACGCGGCGAACAGCGTGCCGATCGCGACTTTCATCGCATGGCCGCCACCGCGTTCTTCCCAGGTGATCGACAGGCGTTCGATGGTCATGGTCAGGATCACCATCGGGAACAGTGCCACCGACAACCCGCGCTCCAGGCCGAGCTTGTGGCTGAACAGACTGATGGCGGCGATCAGCACCACCACGAAGGTCAGCACCACCGAGAGCCTCGGCAGCATCTGCAGCTTCAAGTGTTCCAGGTAAGACCGAAGCGACAGCCCCAGCGCCGTAATAATGGTGAACAGCACAATCCCGAAGCCCAGCTGTGTCTCTCGGAACGCCAGGGCAATCAGCACCGGGGTAAACGTGCCAAGGGTCTGCAGGCCGATCAGGTTGCGCAGGATCAGGATCACCAGCACGCCAATCGGGATCATCACCATGATCATGAAGGTCTGCTGGGTTTGCAGCGGCAGGCCGTACAGCGAGTATTCGAGGAAGTTGGCGTCGGTGTTTTCGTCCGTCAGCTTGGCCAGGCGAATCGCGTTCATTTCGCTGTTGTTGAGGCTGAAGGTCACCATGGCCTTCTTGCCTCCGTCGACGGTGATCAGGTTTTCATCACCGGTCCACCACAGCAGGCGGTCGGCCGGCAGGCCTTGCTCGCCGGTGTCGGGGTTGAAGTACAGCCAGTCATTACCGTTGAAGCTGCGCAGCCAGAGTTCCGGGGTTTGCGGCTGGTCGGCCACCAGGCGGATGGTGTGGACCTTTTCCACCGGCACATGGGCGATGGACAGCAGCAACTCGACGATCTTGGCCTTGTGCGGCGTCGACGGGTCGCCCGCCAGCAGCAGCTTCACGTTGTCGTCGTTGAGGTTGTTGGTGCGCTTGATGGCTTCGCTGATAAACGTCTCGACGTCGGCCGAGTGCTGGCGGATCGGCGCCAGCAGGGCTTCGGCGGCGATTTTTTCCGGGCCTTCGACGGCGATGCTGTCGCGGAAGGTCGGGCCCTTGACCTTGACCTTTTCACCGCTGTAACGCTTGGTCAGCACCAGGCGGTAGTAGAGGGTCTGGTTGCCCTTGGCCCGGCGTGCCGACCAGGTGACCTTGCGGTTGCCGTCGAGGCGATTGACGCTGACGCCGTAGTTATTCGAGATAAAGCTTTCATTCAGGCTGACGAAGTCGCGGCTCAGGGGCGGCACGAACATCTGGATTTTCACCGGGTCCTTGGCGCTGGCGACGAACTCGACCTTGGCGTCGATGTTCCACAGGTCGTCGGTGGCGTCCTCGGTGACGGGAATCCCCAGCACGAAAATCTGATAGGCGGTGACCGAAATGCCCAAGACCACCAAAACGGCGATCAGGATTTTCAGGTGCAGATTAAGAGAGCGCATTCAAATTACTCAGCGGTATGAGCGTCGGAGGCGCAGGCAGGTTTGCCCGCCGCGTATTTAAGACTGGGGTCGACCAGCGCATCAAAGCGTTTCAGCGCTTCGGAGCCGATCAGCAGCGGGTATTGGAAGGCGCTGCGGTCAGTCAAGTTCACTTCGATACTGCGTAAAGCGGTGCCCATGCAGATGTCCAGGGCGATGACTGGACGGGCGGTGTAGTTCTTGTCTTCATCGGGGTCGTAGTCACCGGCGCGGCGCTTGATCTTGCTCACGCGGGCCAGGGGACGCTCGATGGGGTGGGAGTGTGCGGTGTCGATGGCCAGGTAGAAGCGCACCCAGGACTCGCCGTTGCGCTTGAAACGCTTGATGTCGCGGGCGCTCAAGGACGCGGTCTTGGCCCCGGTGTCGAGCTTGGCGGCCACTTCCAGGTCAATGCCGGCCAACTTGGCGTATTCATTGAGCCCATACACGGTCTTCTCGGCTGCAATGCCAAGGCCCGGGATAAACAGTAGAAGCAAAAGGGGGAAGGGCTTGAGTCTCATAAATCCTGACGCGGTGCAGTGCGATGTTCAATTCAAGGCGACTGGCATTGCTGCGCAAGCTCCCTCGTGCGCCTTTTCATCCAGGGATGTGAGGCAAAAGTGGCCGGCATTCTAACATGAAGGTTTTCTGGCGCCAGCGCTGGCAGCCGGCCATGCCCCGATAGAGTGCAAGGCGGGTTATTAGACGATTGTCGACAATGTGTATTTATTCTTTGACTATTCGGGGCTGATTGGCTAGTTTTTGCGGCATTGCTTTTAAAGGTGTCGACAATATGCTGGATCAACTGGAAACCCCAGTGATGGCCCAAGACGATTCCCAGACCATGTCCGAGAACGTCTTCCGGCGTATCCAGGCCGCCATCGTCAAGGGCGAAATCGCCCCCGGCAGCAAGATCTCCGAGCCGGAACTGGCGCGCACCTATGGCATCAGCCGTGGCCCGCTGCGCGAGGCGATTCATCGCCTGGAAGGCCAGCGCCTGCTGGTGCGCATCCCCCATGTGGGCGCGCGAGTGGTCTCGTTGAGCCATGAAGAACTGATCGAACTCTACGAAATCCGCGAATCCCTGGAAGGCATGGCCTGCCGCCTGGCCGCCGAGCGCATGACCGACGCCGAGATCGAAGAGCTGCGCCAGGTGTTGCACACCCACGAGCGCGATGCGGCCTTCCAGGCCGGTGTCGGCTACTACCAGCAGGAAGGCGACTTCGATTTTCATTACCGGATAATTCAAGGCGCCGGTAATCGCACCCTGACCCAAATGTTGTGCGGCGAGCTGTATCAGTTGGTGCGCATGTACCGCATCCAGTTCTCCGCCACCCCCAATCGTCCACGCCAGGCCTTTGCCGAGCATCACCGCATCCTTGACGCGATTGCCGATCGCGACGGTGAACTGGCCGAGTTGTTGATGCGCCGGCATATCGGCGCCTCCAAACGCAACATTGCCCGTCACTTCCCGGACGGCGCTCCCCAATCACGAGGTGAGTCATGAGTTCCAATAACCACACCACTCCAGGCCAGCGTTTCCGTGACGCGGTTGCCAGCGAGCACCCGTTGCAGGTAGTCGGCGCGATCAACGCCAACCATGCGCTGCTGGCCAAGCGCGCCGGCTTCAAGGCGATCTACCTGTCGGGTGGCGGGGTGGCTGCCGGCTCCCTCGGTGTGCCGGACCTGGGCATCACCGGCCTGGATGACGTGCTGACGGACGTGCGCCGCATCACCGACGTGTGCGACCTGCCGCTGCTGGTGGACGTGGACACCGGTTTCGGCTCCTCCGCGTTCAACGTGGCGCGCACCGTCAAGTCGATGATCAAGTTCGGCGCGGCGGCGATCCATATCGAAGACCAGGTGGGCGCCAAGCGTTGCGGCCATCGCCCGAACAAAGAAATCGTGTCCCAGCAGGAAATGGTCGACCGCATCAAGGCTGCGGTGGATGCGCGTACCGATGACAGCTTCGTGATCATGGCCCGCACCGACGCACTGGCCGTGGAAGGTTTGGAATCCGCCCTGGAACGTGCGGCCGCCTGCATCGAGGCCGGTGCCGACATGGTGTTCCCGGAAGCCATCACTGAGCTTGAGATGTACAAGCTGTTCGCCTCTCGCGTGAAAGCGCCGATCCTGGCCAACATCACCGAATTCGGTGCGACACCTCTCTATACCGTCGATCAACTGAAATCTGCGGATGTTTCCATCGTCCTGTACCCGCTCTCGGCCTTCCGCGCCATGAACAAGGCCGCCGAGAACGTCTACACCGCGATCCGTCGCGACGGCACCCAGCAGAACGTGATCGACAACATGCAAACCCGCATGGAGCTTTACGATCGCATCGACTACCACACCTTCGAGCAGAAGCTCGACGCGCTGTTCGCCGCCAAGAAGTAACGCGAGCGCCTCACTAATAACTACAAGATTGGAGATAACCATGGCCGAAGCAAAAGTACTCAGTGGAGCTGGCCTGCGTGGCCAGGTTGCCGGGCAAACCGCACTGTCCACCGTGGGCCAGGCCGGTGCCGGCTTGACCTATCGCGGCTACGACGTGCGCGAACTCGCCGCCGATGCCCAGTTTGAAGAAGTCGCCTACCTGCTGCTCTACGGCGAACTGCCGACCAAAGCCGAACTGGCCGACTACACCGCCAAGCTCGGCAAACTGCGCGACCTGCCCCAGGCGCTGAAAGAAGTGCTGGAACGCATCCCCGCCGACGCGCACCCGATGGACGTGATGCGCACCGGCTGCTCGTTCCTGGGCAATATCGAGCCGGAGAAAGACTTCAGCGTGCAGCGCGACGTGACCGACCGCCTGCTCGCCGCGTTCCCGGCGATCATGTGCTACTGGTACCGCTTCAGCCACGACGGCCAGCGCATCAACTGCGTGACCGACGAGCCGAGCATCGGCGGGCACTTCCTGCACCTGCTGCACGACAAGAAACCCAGCGACTTGCACGTCAAGGTGATGAACGTGTCGCTGATTCTCTACGCCGAGCACGAATTCAATGCCTCGACCTTCACCGCCCGCGTGTGTGCGTCGACCCTGTCGGACCTGTATTCCTGCGTCACCGCCGCTATCGGCTCCTTGCGTGGCCCGCTGCACGGTGGTGCCAACGAAGCGGCGATGGAGATGATCGAGCGTTTCTCTTCCGCCCAGGAAGCGGTGGAAGGCACCCTCGACATGCTGGCGCGCAAGGACAAGATCATGGGCTTCGGCCACGCGATCTATAAAGACAGCGACCCGCGAAACGAGGTGATCAAGGGTTGGTCGAAAAAACTCGCGGAGGAGGTGGGCGACACCGTGTTGTTCCCGGTTTCCGAAGCCATCGACAAGACCATGTGGGAGCAGAAGAAACTGTTCCCCAACGCCGACTTCTACCATGCCTCGGCGTACCACTTCATGGGCATCCCGACGAAGCTGTTCACCCCGATTTTCGTCTGCTCGCGGCTGACAGGATGGGCAGCTCACGTGTTCGAGCAGCGAGCCAACAACCGCATCATCCGTCCGAGCGCCGAGTACATCGGCGTTGAGCAGCGCAAGTTCGTGCCAATCGAACGTCGCTGAGTGGAGAAACCGCTGATCTTGGGGTGAAACCGGATCAAAAAGGTGGGAGCGGGCTTGCTCGCGAAGGCGGTGTTACAGTCGCCATGTGTGTTGAATGACACACCGCCTTCGCGAGCAAGCCCGCTCCCACATTTTGATCGCATTCCACCTTGGATCAGCACCGGTTCTTCCTTTTGCAACTACTGTGACCGAGTCCTGACGATGAACACTGAACACCGCAAACCGCTCCCCGGCAGCCGCCTCGATTTCTTTGACGCCCGCGCGGCGGTCGATGCAATCACCCCCGGCGCCTACGCCACACTGCCGTACACCTCCCGCGTACTCGCGGAGAACCTGGTGCGTCGCTGCGACCCCGCAACCCTCAATGCCTCCTTGAGCCAACTGATCGAACGCAAGCGCGATCTCGATTTCCCATGGTTCCCGGCCCGCGTGGTATGCCACGACATCCTCGGCCAGACCGCCCTGGTGGACCTTGCCGGCCTGCGCGACGCCATCGCCCTGCAAGGCGGTGACCCGGCCCAGGTCAACCCGGTGGTGCCGACCCAACTGATCGTCGACCACTCCCTGGCCGTCGAAGCCGGTGGTTTTGACCCGCAGGCGTTCGAGAAAAACCGCGCCATCGAAGACCGTCGCAACGAAGACCGTTTCCACTTTATCGAGTGGACCAAAAAGGCCTTCAAGAACGTCGACGTGATCCCGCCGGGCAACGGCATCATGCACCAGATCAACCTGGAGAAAATGTCTCCGGTGATCCAGGTACGTGACGGCGTGGCCTTCCCGGATACCTGCGTCGGCACCGACAGCCACACGCCTCACGTTGATGCCTTGGGCGTGATCGCCATCGGCGTTGGCGGCCTTGAAGCAGAGAGCGTGATGCTCGGCCGCGCCTCGTGGATGCGCCTGCCGGAAAGTGTTGGCGTGGAGCTGACGGGCAAGCTGCAACCGGGCATCACCGCCACCGACATGGTGCTGGCGCTGACCGAGTTCCTGCGCAAGCAGAAGGTCGTCGGTGCGTGGCTGGAGTTCTTCGGTGAAGGCGCCTCGGCGCTGACCCTGGGCGACCGCGCCACCATCTCCAACATGGCCCCGGAATATGGCGCCACCGCCGCGATGTTTTACATCGACCAACAGACCATCGCCTACCTGAAACTCACCGGTCGTGAAGACGAGCAAGTCACCCTGGTGGAGCAATACGCTCGCCACACCGGCCTGTGGGCGGACGACCTCAAGGGCGCGCAATACGAGCGTGGCCTGAGCTTCGATTTGTCCTCGGTGGTGCGCAACATGGCCGGCCCGAGCAACCCCCACGCCCGCGTCGCCACCAGCGACCTGGCGGCCAAGGGCATCTCCGGCCAGTGGGATGACGTGCCGGGGCAAATGCCCGACGGCGCGGTGATCATCGCCGCCATCACCAGTTGCACCAACACCAGCAACCCGCGCAACGTGATTGCCGCCGGCCTGCTGGCACGCAATGCCAACAAGCTCGGCCTGGCCCGCAAGCCGTGGGTCAAGTCGTCCCTGGCACCGGGTTCGAAAACCGTGGCGATGTACCTCGACGAAGCCGGGCTGACCACCGAGCTGGAGCAGCTGGGTTTTGGCGTGGTGGCGTTCGCCTGCACCACCTGCAACGGCATGTCCGGCGCACTCGACCCGGTGATCCAGCAAGAGATCATCGACCGCGACCTGTACGCCACCGCCGTGCTTTCGGGTAACCGCAACTTCGACGGCCGTATCCACCCGTACGCCAAGCAAGCGTTCCTCGCGTCGCCGCCGCTGGTGGTGGCCTATGCGATTGCCGGCACCATCCGTTTCGACATCGAAAAAGACGTGCTGGGCCTGGACGCCAATGGCAAGGAAATCCGCCTCAAGGACATCTGGCCAAGCGACGAAGAAATCGACGCGGTGGTCAAGGCGTCGGTCAAGCCGGAGCAGTTTCGCCAGGTGTACATCCCGATGTTCGCGATCCACGAAGACACCGGCCCGAAGGTCACGCCGCTGTACGACTGGCGCCCGCAGAGCACCTACATCCGTCGCCCGCCGTACTGGGAAGGTGCCCTGGCCGGTGCACGTCCGCTCAAGGGCATGCGCCCGCTGGCGGTGCTGCCGGACAACATCACCACCGATCACCTGTCGCCGTCCAACGCGATCATGCCGGGCAGCGCCGCGGGCGAATACCTGGCGAAAATGGGCCTGCCGGAAGTCGACTTCAACTCTTACGCGACCCATCGTGGCGACCACTTGACCGCGCAGCGCGCCACCTTCGCCAACCCGAAATTGTTCAATGAAATGGTGGTTGAAGACGGTAAGGTCAAGCAGGGTTCGCTGGCGCGCCTGGAGCCGGAAGGCAAGGTCACGCGCATGTGGGAAGCGATCGAAACCTACATGGAGCGCAAGCAGCCGCTGATCATCATTGCCGGCGCCGACTACGGCCAGGGTTCGTCCCGGGACTGGGCGGCCAAGGGCGTACGCCTGGCCGGTGTTGAAGCGATTGCCGCCGAAGGTTTCGAGCGCATCCACCGCACCAACCTGGTGGGCATGGGCGTGCTGCCGCTGGAGTTCCTGCCGGGCACCGACCGCAAGACCCTGAAGATCGACGGCACTGAAACCTACGACGTGATCGGCGAACGCACCCCGCGTGCGCAACTGACGTTGCTGATCAACCGCAAGAACGGCGAGCGTGTCGAGGTGCCGGTGACCTGCCGCCTGGACACGGCTGAAGAAGTGTCGATCTACGAGGCGGGCGGCGTGTTGCAACGTTTTGCCCAGGACTTCCTGGAATCGGCTGTTACTGCCTGATAACTGCGGCCGGGGTCAACGCCCCGGCCCATGAGGACCACCATGGCACACGTACCGCAGATCAAGATTCCCGCCACCTACATGCGTGGCGGCACCAGTAAAGGCGTGTTTTTCAGCCTCAAGGATTTGCCCGAGTCGGCCCAGGTGCCGGGCGCGGCGCGGGATGCGTTGTTGTTGCGGGTGATCGGCAGCCCCGACCCGTATGACAAGCAAATCGACGGCATGGGCGGCGCGACTTCCAGCACCAGCAAAACCGTGATCCTGTCCAAAAGCACCCGCGCCGATCACGACGTGGACTACCTGTTCGGCCAGGTGTCCATCGACAAACCGTTCGTGGACTGGAGTGGCAACTGCGGCAACCTGTCGGCGGCGGTGGGTTCGTTCGCCATCAGCGCCGGTCTGGTAGATGCCGCGCGCATTCCGCACAACGGCGTGGCCGTGGTGCGGGTGTGGCAGGCGAATATCGCCAAGACCATCATCGCTCACGTACCGATCACCGACGGTGCGGTGCAGGAAACCGGCGACTTCGAACTCGACGGCGTGACCTTCCCGGCCGCCGAGGTGCAGCTGGAATTCATGGACCCAGCGGCGGAAGAAGAGGGCGGCGGTGGCTCGATGTTCCCTACCGGCAACCTGGTGGATGACCTGGACGTGCCGGGTGTCGGCACATTCAAGGCGACGCTGATCAACGCCGGGATTCCCACCATCTTCATCAACGCCCAGGACCTGGGTTACACCGGCACCGAGTTGCAGGGCGCGATCAATGGCGACCCTAAGGCCCTGGCGATGTTTGAAACCATCCGCGCCCATGGTGCGCTGCGCATGGGCTTGATCAAACACCTGGACGAAGCGGCCCAGCGTCAGCACACGCCGAAGGTGGCGTTTGTGGCGCGGCCTGCGGACTACGTGGCGTCCAGCGGCAAGGCGATCAAGGCGGGTGATGTCGACCTGCTGGTGCGGGCGCTGTCCATGGGCAAGTTGCACCACGCGATGATGGGCACGGCGGCGGTGGCGATTGGCACGGCGGCGGCGATTTCCGGCACGCTGGTGAATTTGGCGGCGGGCGGCGTGGAGCGCAATGCGGTGCGGTTCGGGCATCCCTCCGGGACGTTGCGCGTAGGCGCCGAGGCCAGCCAGATCGACGGTGAATGGGTCGTGAAAAAAGCCATCATGAGCCGCAGTGCGCGAGTGTTGATGGAAGGGTTCGTACGCGTCCCCGGCGACTCTTTCTAACCGATCGTTCCCACGCTCTGCGTGGGAATGCATCCCGTGACGCTCTGCGTCACCCTTTTACGGGACGCAGAGCGTCCAAGGCGGCGTTCCCACGCAGAGCGTGGGAACGATCACCCTGACCCTGAGGATGGACCACACCTAACCCACTTTGGAGTACTGCCATGAGCGCCAACGTCGACCAGAACAACCGCCCCGACTACGACCAGGTCCTGCAGGACATCGCCGACTACGTACTGAGTTTCAGGATCGAATCCCGCGATGCCCTCGACACCGCCCGCAACTGCCTGATGGACACCCTCGGTTGCGGCCTGCTGGCCCTGCGTTTCCCGGAGTGCACCAAGCAACTGGGGCCGATCGTCGAAGGCACGGTGGTGCCGTTCGGCGCACGGGTGCCGGGCACCTCGTTCCGCCTGGACCCGGTCAAGGCCGCATGGGACATCGGCTGCATCGTGCGCTGGCTCGACTACAACGACACCTGGCTTGCCGCCGAATGGGGTCACCCTTCCGATAACCTCGGTGGCATCCTCGCGGTCGCCGACCATCTCTCGCAAAAACGCCTGGCCAACGGCGACGCACCGCTGACCGTGCGGGCAGTGCTGGAGGCGATGATCATGGCCCACGAAATCCAGGGCGTGATTGCCCTGGAAAACTCCTTCAACCGTGTCGGCCTTGACCACGTGCTGCTGGTGAAAGTCGCCTCCACCGCCGTCACCGCCAAGCTGATGGGCGCCAACCGTGAGCAACTGCTGTCGGCCCTGTCCCAGGCGTTTGTCGATGGCCAGGCATTGCGTACTTATCGTCATGCGCCGAACGCCGGTTCGCGCAAGTCGTGGGCGGCGGGGGATGCGTCGAGTCGCGGGGTGCGCCTGGCGGATATCGCCATGCGCGGCGAGATGGGCATTCCCGGTGTGTTGAGCGCGCCGCAGTGGGGCTTTTACGACGTGCTGTTCAGCCACACCAACAAGGACCTGGCGCTCAAGCCCGAAGACAAGCGCGCCTTCAGCCTGTCGCAGCCCTACGGCACGTATGTGATGGAGAACGTACTGTTCAAGATCAGCTTCCCCGCCGAGTTCCACGCACAAACCGCCTGCGAGGCAGCAGTCACCCTGCACCCACAGGTGAAGCACCGCCTGCATGAGATCGACAAGATTGTGATCACAACTCACGAATCGGCGATCCGGATCATCTCCAAGGTCGGGCAGTTGGCCAACGCGGCGGACCGCGATCATTGCCTCCAGTACATGACCGCCGTACCGCTGGCGTTTGGCAACCTGGTGGCCGAGCAATACGAAGATGAATTCCACGCGGCCCATCCGATCATCGATGAGCTGCGCGAAAAGATGGTGATTGTCGAGGAGCCGCGCTACAGCCGCGAATACCTGGAGGCCGACAAGCGCTCCATCGCCAATGCGGTGCAGGTGTTCTTCAAGGATGGTTCCAGCACCGAACAGGTGGCCGTGGAATACCCGATTGGCCACCGTCGCCGTCGGGTGGATGGCATTCCGTTGCTGGAAGACAAGTTCAAGGCCAATCTGGCGACCCGGTTTACCGCGCAGCGCAGTGCCGAGATTTTTGCGCTGTGCAAGGATCAGGCACGGCTTGAGGCCACTCCGGTAAACCGGTTTGTGGACCTGTTCGTCATCTGAAGAACACCACTGGTCAAATGTGGGAGCGGGCTTGCTCGCGAATGCGGAGTGTCAGTCAATACATGTATGGCTGACACTCCGCATTCGCGAGCAAGCCCGCTCCCACATTAAACCTACATGCTGCCTTCCACATCATCCAGGCTGAACGTCTCGGTATGGTCGTCATAGGAGAAAATCTCCGCATACCGCCCCCAGGCCACCACGCTTTCCAGGGTTTTCTCCACAAAGGCTTCCGTCATCGAATCTTCCAGCTCCTGCTCGAAGCGCACCCGTGGCGCCCGGTGGCCGCTGCGCTCAAGCAACACCTGGTGAATGCGCGCGGCCAATGGCACGTGGCGGATCAAGTGTTCGGCGAACAGGGTTTTACGCTCCTGGGTGCCGTAGTCGGCGAACAGTTTGCCGGCATCGGTCAGGGTGATATCGGCACCCTTGAGTTCGGCGAAGCCCAAATGCTCAAGCATCTCCGCCACCGGGAACAGATCGTCGACTTCCAGCAAACGCCGTTCAGCCACGGTCGGCAGGCCGGCGTGGCCATTGTAGGGCTCGGCGGCCAGGGTTTCGATCAGGCCAGCCATCAGGTTGGTGGAGACTTCCGGCAACAGGCTGCCCATTTTCAGCTCAGGCAAACCTCTGCTCGCGTCAGCGCTGCGGCGGTCGGTCATCAGGGCGTAGATGTCGTCGACCATTTGCCGGAAGGTCGGGTCCAGGCGGTTGCGCGGGTGGGCAAACGGCACCTTGATCTCGGCCACCACCCGGCCAGGGTTGGACGACAGCACCAGGATGCGGTCGCACATCAGCACCGCTTCTTCGATGTTGTGGGTCACGATCAGGATCGACTTGATCGGCAGTTGCTTGCCGCTCCACAGATCCAGCAGGTCGGTGCGCAGGGTTTCGGCGGTGAGTACATCCAGCGCCGAGAACGGTTCGTCCATCAGCAACAGGGTCGGGTTCACCACCAGCCCGCGGGCGAAACCTACGCGTTGGCGCATGCCGCCGGACAGTTCGCGCGGGTAGGCGTTTTCAAAACCGTCCAGGCCGATCAGGTCGATGGCCGCCAGGGCGCGCCTGCGGGATTCCTTGCGCTCGACCTGCAAGGCTTGCAGGCCGGCCTCGACGTTTTCCAGCACGGTCAGCCACGGGAACAGTGCGAAGGTCTGGAACACCATGGCCACGCCTTCGGCCGGGCCGGTGAGTGGCGCGCCGTTGTAGCGTACTTCGCCCGACGACGGCTGAATCAGCCCGGCGATGATGCGCAGCAAGGTCGACTTGCCCGAGCCGGACCGGCCGAGCATGCCGACAATCTCGCCTTCGTGCAGGCTCAAGTTCACGCCGCTGAGGACTTGCAGCTCGTCTTTACCTTTGCCGAACACCCGGTTCACGTTTTTCAACGAGTAGATTTCCGGAGTGTCGGCGGCATGCTCGGTATAGGTAGTCATCACAGCGAGTCCCATCAATTCAGACGAAGTTTGTTTTCAGCCATGGCGTACATCGGCCGCCACACAGCGCGGTTGAACGCCACCACGAAGATCGACATCACCACCACGCCCAGGGCGATCTTCGGGAAGTCGCCGGCCGCGGTGGTCTGGGCGATGTAGGCGCCCAGCCCGTGGGCGACCACGTTGTCGTGGCCCCAGGACACGTACTCGGACACGATACTGGCGTTCCAGGCACCGCCCGAGGCGGTAATGGCGCCGGTGACGTAGTACGGGAAAATCCCCGGCAGCATCACCTTGCGCCACCACAACCAGCCGCGAATGCGGAAGTTGGCGGCGGCTTCCTTGAAGTCATTCGGGAACGCGCTGGCTCCGGCGATCACGTTGAACAGGATGTACCACTGGGTGCCCAGCACAATCAGCGGGCTCAGCCAGATATCCGGGTTGAGGTTGTAGTGCAGGATCACGATGACGAACACCGGGAACAGCAGGTTCGCCGGGAAGGCCGCAAGGAACTGCGCCAGCGGCTGGATTTTTTCCGCAAGCGCAGGGCGCAAGCCGATCATCACGCCCAGCGGCACCCAGATCAGCGAGGCGATCAGGATCAGGCCAGCCACACGCAGCAGCGTGATGAAGCCCAGCACAAATACGTGGCCGACTTCGGCCAGGGTCACTTCGGTGCCGACGTACTGCACGATGTGGTACAGCGCATAAGCGGCCAGCAGCGCGATGAGTGCGCCCCATACCCAGTCGATCACTTTTGACGCTTTCGGGGTTTCTGCCGGCATCGCCTTGAGTGCACCGCCCGCCAGGCTGAAGCGCTTGTTGCCAATGCGGCTGATGGCACGGGTGACAGGCCGCAGGATGCGCTGGACGATGCGCGTGCGCTGGATCAGGTTCAGCAGCCAGGATTGCGGCGCGGCACCCTGGGAGGCGGTGGTTTCCATGCGGAACTTGTCGGCCCAGGCCACCAGTGGGCGGAACAGGAACTGGTCGTACATCAGGATGACCACAATCATCGCCAGGATCACGTAGCCCACGGCGTGCAGGTCTTTCTGGGCAATCGCCAGGGCCAGGTATGAGCCCACGCCCGGCAAGGTGATGGTCTTGTCACCGACGGTAATGGCCTCGGAGGCGACCACGAAAAACCAGCCGCCGGACATGCTCATCATCATGTTCCACACCAGCCCGGGCATGGCGAAGGGCACGTCGAGCTTCCAGAACCGCTGCCAACCGGAAAGTCGCAGGTTGGTCGACACTTCCACCAGGTCATGGGGCAGCATGCGCAGCGACTGGTAGAAGCTGAACGTCATGTTCCAGGCCTGGCTGGTGAAAATCGCAAAGATGGCCGCGAACTCCGCGCCGAGCACACGCCCGGGGAACAGCAGCAGGAAGAACGTCACTGTGAACGAGATGTAACCCAGCACTGGTACTGATTGCAGGATGTCGAGCACGGGCACCAGCAGTTTCTCGGCGCGCCGGCTTTTGGCGGCCAGGGTGCCGTACAACAGGGTGAACACCAGCGCTGCAACCATCGCCGCCAGCATGCGCATCGTGGTGCGCATCGCGTATTCCGGCAGGTTGGCCGGGTCCAGCGAGATCACTTCACTCTGCAGGGTGGCGATAGGCGCCCAGGTTTCCCGCGCAGTGATGGAGAAAAACAGTAAAAAGCCGATCACCAGGGGCAGGGCGACCAAATCCCAGCGGTTGGGTAGCAAGCGCAATGTGGATGCAGGGATGTAGTGACGGAACACTCTTTTCATAGGCAGTCATTCCTGCAGCGTTCAGGTTCAGGGGCGTGATGGGAGTGAGCTTAGCTGCTGCACGAATGACCCACCGAGAAGGGCGGGCGCTGTTTTCGCGAGTCAGGGGCAACGAGGCGTTGCTGGCGGGATTGTACGTTTCTGAATGTTACAAGCGCATAAATTTGCTGTCAGTTTCCTGTACGAACGGCGACTAGGGCGTCGGCGCCCCGGTCGTCGCTCGGCGGTTATTCAAACCGCAGGATCACCCTGCGATTGTGTTTGCTCTTCTTCTCGATTTTTTCGCAGAACACCCGGCCGATTTCCTCGGTATTGGTCACATGGGTGCCGCCGCAGGGCTGGATATCGATCCCGGCGATTTCAATCACCCGTACTGCCCCCTGGATGACCGGTGGCGCCACCGCCTGGGTGCGAGTGATCTGCAGCAGGGTTGAATACTCCGAGGCGGGCATGGACAGGGTTTTCACCCCATGAGCCTGTTCGATCAAGGCATTGAGGTCACGGGTGATGGTCTCTTTGTCGAGGGTCATTTCCGGCAGGTCGAAATCCAGGCGGCCCTTGTCGGCGCCGATACTGCAACCGGTCACCGGAGCGTCGATGATCGAGCACAGGAGGTGCAGGCAGGTGTGCATTTTCATGTGCTGGTAGCGACGTTCCCAGTCCAGGCTGGCGTCTACCTGCATCCCGGCGGCCAGTTGCTCGGGGCAGTGTTCTACCTGGTGCCAGATGATCGAGCGCAGTACCGGGTCACGCACGGTGCCGGTGATGTCGACGCGGCTGCCGTCGGGCAGGATGAAATGGCCGGTGTCCCCCGGTTGGCCGCCGCCGGTGGGGTAGAACAGCGTGTGCTCCAGGGCGATTCCCTGTTCGCTGACGGCAATCACCCGCGCACTGAAGGCATTCTGGTAAGGCGCGCTGTCGAACAGCGCGAGGGTTTCCATGGTGTGCACGGACATGTTCAACCTCCGACGATCAGTGGGCTGGCTTGCAGCAGGCGACGAACCATCGCGCTCAAGCCAGGAGGAGATAGCAGGGTGATTTCAAATTCGGGCCCGGTCACTTTCAGGTTCAGCGGCAGGCGCGGCGGGTAGGCGTTGGTTTCGATGTGCCGCAGGCGGAATTGCAGGTGATGACGTTCCTTGACTGTCGGCTCCAGCAGCAGGCCGGGCAGGGGATGAAAGTCAGCGTCCAATACCGTCACCTTGTGGCTGGCGTTGACTTCGCCCACCACGTGCAGGCGTTCGTCGAGGGCAAACGCGCCGAGGTAATTGCTGTGGTCCGACTCATCGTTTTTCTGCAACTGGATCTGGTTGACCACCTTGACCTTGGTGCCGGCCGGCACGTCCTGGGTGATCACGCAGGACGGACTGATGAACACGTTGTCACCGATCAGCACGTAACCGAGCACCCGCGCGCCGGAGCCGACTTCCACGTTGTTGCCCAGCCGCGGGTGGCGCTTGCCGTCCGGGTTGTTGGCGATGCCCCGGGCGCCGAGAGTCACGCCGCAGAGGATGTAGCAGTCGTTGCCGATCTCGCAGGTTTCACCGATGACCGTGCCGTAACCGTGGTCCAGCACAAAGCGCCGGCCGATCCGCGCCGCGGGGTGAATTTCGGCGCCGGACAGGATCTTGCCCTGGTTGCTCAGCTTCAGGGCGATGGCGGAAAACACGCCGTTGTTCTTGTCCGGGAAATTCCACACCAGGTGCGCCAGGCGGTAATACAGCACGGCCTTGAACGAGGCGTAGGACTCCAGGATCAGCTCGCCCCGGCCACGGGACGCCGGGTCGCGCCAGGCATAGGCGATCAGGTCTTCGGCCACCGCCTGGGCCGCCGCCTGGATCAGCGGCGCGAGATGCGCCTCCAGCTGCTTCAACTGCGCAGGCGTGAGCGTGGTGATGAGGTGGGTGAGCAACTCATCGTGCAGCTGTTGCATGTCGATAAAGCCCCCCATGGAGGCACCCCCGCAATAGTTGTTATTCAAAACAGGGCAGATAGCTGTCGGCACTGTCGTAGACCATGGTCAGCACGACGGTGTCGGTGGGCAGCTCCGGCGCCAGCTTGGCGATGGCTACCATGTTGGCGGCCGACGACAGCCCGAGGCTGATGGCGTCGGTGCGCATGATGCGTTTGATCATGTCGAGGCATTCCTGGCGCGACACCTTGAGCATTCCGTCAATGATCGCGACGTTGAGAATGCTCGGGATCAAGCCGATCGACAGGCCCTGGATATGGTGCGGCGCATGGCGGTCGCTGAGCAGGTCGCACTCTTCCGGCTCCACCCCCATCACGCGGATCGCCGGCCAGGTGCTCTTGAGGGTTTCGCCGATGCCGGTGATATGGCCCCCGGTGCCGATGCCGCTGACGAAGTAGTCCACACGCAGCTCGCCGAAGGCGCGGATGATTTCCCGGGCGGTGGTGTCACGGTGAGTCTGCGGGTTGGCGCCGTTGCGCTGCTGGTTGAGCATCACGTAGCTGGGGTTTTCCAGCTGCAGCTCCATGCACTTTTCGCCGTGGGAATTGTTGCCCAGGCGGCTGTCCGACAGCACCACCCTGGCGCCGTACAGGCGCAGCAGTTTCTGCTTCTCGGGGCTGTAGTTGTCGGGGATCACCAGCACCACTTTGTAGCCCAGCACGTTACCGGCCATCACCAGGCCGATGCCGGTGTTGCCGCCGCTGGGCTCAATGATGGTTTGCCCTGAGCCACGAATCAGAATGCCCCGGCGCTCGGCGTCGAGGATCATGCCCAGGGCGATGCGTGCCTTGTGGCTGCCGCCGGGGTTGAGGGATTCCAGCTTGGCGTAGACCTCGATGCCGAGGTCTTCGGAAAACTGTTCGAGGCGCACGATGGGCGTTTGGCCAATGGCGTCGAGTATCGAGTTATGCAACATCAAGTAAGAGCCCATGGCCGCTGATCAGTACAAAGGCATGTCGGGTTCGACGTCGCGAACCCAGTGTTTCATGCCACCTTGCAGTACTTTGGTGTTGGCGAATCCGGCGGCCAGCAAGGTGCTGGCGGCTTGCTCCGCGCGGGTCCCGGCGTAGCAGATGAGGTAGTGGGTGTTGTCGCGGCTGAGGTTGGCGAGTTGCCCGTCGAGCTCGGCCAGCGGGATGTGCACCACCCCCGGCAACTTGCACACTTCCAGCTCGCTGGCGTCCCGCACATCCAGCAGTACGTCGGCCTTGCTGTGTTGCTCGAGCAGTTGCTTGAGCACCCGCGGCTTGATGTAGCGCTCTTCAGCCAGCGACGGTTGGCTTGGCAGGGCGTCGGCGCAGACGGCGGGGGCGATGCTTTGGCTGTGGCGCAGTTCCGAGCAGCAAGGGCAGTCGGCGCGGCGCTTGAAGCGGATCTCGCTGAACTTCATCGCCAGCGCATCAAAGCGCATCAGCCGGCCCGAGAGTGGTTCGCCAATGCCGATCAGCAGCTTGATCGCCTCGGTGGCCTGGATCATCCCGACCACCCCGGGCAATACGCCGATGACCCCGCCGGCGCTGCAGTTGGGCGCCAGTTCCGCCGGTGGTGCCTGGGGAAACAGGCAGCGATAGCACGGCCCGCCTTTATAGTTGAGCACGCTGATCTGCCCGTCGAAGCGGTAGATGGCGCCGTACACCAACGGCTTGCCCAACTGCACGCAAGCGTCGTTGACCAGGTAGCGGGTTTCGAAATTGTCGGTGCCGTCGATCACCAGGTCATAGGCGCCCACCAGTTCCAGGGCGTTGTCGGTGTTGAAGGCGGTGTCGTAGGTGTTGATCTGGATGTGGCTGTTGAGGTCCTGCAAGCGCTGCTTGGCGGACTCGACCTTGGGCAGGCCCAAGGTGCTGTTGCCGTGGACGATCTGGCGTTGCAGGTTGCTGCTTTCCACCACGTCGAAATCCACCAGCCCCAGGGTGCCGATGCCGGCTGCCGCCAGGTACAGGCTGATGGGCGAACCGAGGCCGCCGGTGCCGATGATCAGCACGCGGGCTTTCTTCAGGTTCAACTGGCCTTCGCGGCCGACGCCGGGCAGGGTGATGTGGCGCACGTAGCGCTGCACTTCTTCGTTGCTCAGTTGGTCGACGTCCATGCCGCCGGAAGTGGCCAGCAACACTTCGATTTTGGCTTTTTCGGGCAACCGGTCGTTGGCGTCGATCAGTTCCTCTTCGGCGGTGAACAGGAAGTGTTCCTTGAGCTGGTTGTTCTCGTAGAGCAGGTGCGCCCGCAATTGCGGGTGCTCGATGCAGAGGTTTTCAATGACTTCGCGCAATGTCGATCCGGCACCCTCGAGGGTCGATGCTGGCAGCTTGGCCACGCGGACCAGGATGTCGGGGAAAGAGACAGCGTTCATGCACAACTCCGTTTGCAGGTCGTTGAAGGGGTTTTGGGCGAAACGTTTGCCATCCCAGGCAAACAGCTTGGAACCTTGGGTCTTGCCCTGGCGAACATCCACCACCAGGTAACTTACGGGGTAGATCGGCTCGCCCATGAAGAGGGCCTTGTCCTGGTCTTCGTCGCTGAAATACGCGCCGACGTCAGGGTGGGAGTGGTAGATCACCACCACCGGGTTATCACCGCGAAACGCGTTGTTCATCATCAGCGTGTCGGCCACCGAAAAGGTGTAGCCGTTGGCGGCGCTGCGTGGATACATCTCGGGGTTCTTGCGGTGCAGCTCGTTCTGGATGTTGCTGCCCAGGTACACGCTGCCATCGGCGAAAACGAAGCCGCAGCATTCCTCGGGGTAGCTGCGGTCGGCGTGGGCGTAGATCTGCTCCAGTGCGCTTGGGCTCAGGACCTTCATCTCAGTTTTTCTTCGCCAGGAGCTTTTCGATGGGCAGCTTGGTGATGGCAAAGCCGGCCAGCAGGATCGCCGAATACATCATCAGGTCCCTGGAAATCTGCACGCCCTCGTACCAGGCCCCGATGATCACCGCGAACACCGGGAAGATGATGAACACGAAGGACAAAATGATCGGGCTCAGGCGCTTGAGCAGCATGAAATACACGATAAAGCCGCCCACCGAGGCCACCAGCCCGAGGTAGAACAGCGCACTCCAGGAACGCAGGGTGATGTCTTCAAAGGTCGGGGTTTCAAACCACAGCCCGGCGACAAACAGCATCAACCCGGCGATGCCGATGGGCAGGGTGTTGTAGGTGATCACGCTGATGGCACTGCCTTGTTTCTTGGTAATCACGTAGCACAAGGCATGCATGATCGCCGCAGCGAGGATCGCCAGCACGCCGAAGAACTCGGCGTGGTCCAGGTGCAGGCCCTGGCTCTTGATGATCATGTACAGGCTGCCGAACCCGATGGCGATGCCGATCACCTGGGAAAAGTAGATGCGCTCGCGCAGGAACAGCGCGGAGAAAATCAGGATAAACACCGGCATGCAGCTGAACAGCAGCGCGGTGAGGCCGGACGAGACATGCATTTCGCCGTAGTTGAGCAGGTAATACGGAACGCTGAAGTAGGACAGCGTCACAAACACGAAGAACCAGCGGCTTTCCCGGGGAAACAGGATCGGCTCGCGGCGCACCCAGGCGAAACACAGGAACAGCGGAAACGCGATCAGGAACCGCAGCCCGGCGGAGGTCAGCGGTGGCACGCTTTCCACGGCGATCTTGATGCCCAGCCAGGTAGTGCCCCAGCTGAGACACACGATCAGGAACATCACACTGGTAATCAGCCCGGCCAACCACTGCTTGTGAGTTTTTGTTTTTCCAGCATTTTCGAGAACGGCGGACATTGGCATCGTGACATTGCTTCCATGAGACCGAATTGACCTCTATATTGAGTGCCATGATTCGGTGATTGAACCCGTAAAAGCACACTATTAGGGCGAATGATGGCTGTCAAAACAAATATTGACATGGTGTCAATTATGCGAGAAGGACTCTCCAACGGGCAGGGCGTGAAGTACAAGCGCCTGTCCGATGTCATGGAGCGAGGCATCCTTGAAGGCTTGATTGAACCGGGAAGAAAACTGCCGCCTCATCGGGTGCTTTCCGACAATCTGGGGGTCACCATTGGCACCATCAGCCGCGCCTACGGCGAGCTGGAACGCCTGGGGCTGGTAGTGGCGCGGGTCGGCGACGGCACTTTCGTACGCAAGCGTGGGATGGAGCGCCAGCGGGATGAAGGCTTTCGCAACTTCAGCGACGAGCCGCGACAATACTTTGATATGAGCCGCAACATGCACATCCCCGGGCAGGAGACCACGTTTCTGGCCCAGAGCTTCCAGACGCTGGCGAACAACGCCAAGTTCTTGCAGGACATCAGTGCCTACACCCCGGATGCCGGGCTGCCGCGTTACCGGGCGGCGGGTGCGCAGTGGCTGGTGCAGCGGGATTTCCACCCGATTCCCGAGCAGGTGATTTGCGTGAACGGCGGCCAACATGGGTTGCTCTGCGCAATGATGGCGCTGTTGCGAGCCGGCGATACGGTGGTGACCGAACAGTTGACCTATCCGGGGTTGATCACCGCCGCGCGCATGCTGGGCATTCGCCTGATCGGCCTGGAAATGGATGAAGAAGGGCTGCTGCCGGGGGCGCTGGATGAAGTCTGCCGCAATCACCGGGTGTCGGCGTTGTACTGCACGCCGACCATCCAGAATCCTACGACAGCGGTGCTATCGGTCCCGCGCCGTGAGGCATTGGTGAAGGTCTGTCGGGAACACAACCTGCTGATTCTCGAGGATGAGGCCCACGGTGTGCTGGTGGAAGACCGTCCGCCGCCCCTGAGTCATTTTGCCCCGGAGCGTACGATTCTGATCAGCAGCCTGAGCAAGGCGGTATCGGCAGGCTTGCGAGTTGGGTACGTGCATGCACCGCCGGCGCTGGTCAGCCGGATTTCTGCGGCCTTGCGTTCCACCTGCTGGATGGCCACGCCGGTCACCCTGGAACTGGCGACCCAGTGGATCGAAAACGGCACGGCGGAACACCTGTTGCACCAGCAGATCCAGGAAATCAGCCGCCGCAAGGCACTGGTGGAAGGTTTGTTGATCGGGCTGGAGTACCGCACTCACCTGAACAGCCCGCACTTCTGGATCGAAGTCCCGGAGCCATGGCGCGCGTCGGAAATCGAAGCGGAGTTAAAGCAGAACAATTACCTGATTGCGACAGCCGAAGCGTTCGCGGTGGGGCAGACGGCGGTGCCGCAATTCATTCGGGCGAGCATCTGCAATACGTCGGGGGATGATCAGTTGCTGCTGGATGGGTTCGATGCGCTGGCGACGGCGCTGGGGCAGGGCGGGGGGCGGTTTCACCTGTGAACCCAACAGCTTGTTGTGAGCATGACCCCTGTGGCGAGGGAGCTTGCTCCCGCTGGGCTGCGAAGCAGCCCCAAAGCCATTCACTAAATACCAGTTGTCTGGTTTGCGACTGCTGCGCAGTCGAGCGGGAGCAAGCTCCCTCGCCACACAAGCACCTTGGCCAGCGCGCGGAGTTACTTGAACCGCCGCTCCACCCCTTTCTCCACCAGTATCTTCGCCGAAATCTCTTCCACCGAAAAATGCGTGGAATTGATGTGCGCAATATTTTCCCGGCGGAACAGATTTTCCACCTCCCGCACTTCAAATTCGCACTGCGCATAGCTGGAGTAACGGCTATTGGGCTTGCGCTCGTTGCGAATCGCCGTCAGGCGGTCCGGGTCGATGGTCAGCCCGAACAGCTTGTGCTGGTGCGCGCGCAGGGCGCTCGGCAGCGTCAGGTGCTCCATGTCGTCTTCGGTCAGCGGGTAGTTGGCCGCGCGAATCCCGAACTGCATGGCCATATAAAGGCAGGTCGGCGTCTTGCCGCAGCGGGACACGCCCACCAGGATCAAATCAGCCTTGTCGTAGTAGTGGGTGCGGGCGCCGTCGTCGTTGTCGAGGGCAAAGTTCACCGCCTCGATCCGCTCCATATAGTTGGAGTTATGGCCAATGGAGTGAGATTTTCCGACAGAGTATGACGAATGTTCACTTAACTCTTGTTCCAGCGGCGCCAGGAAGGTAGAGAAGATGTCGATCATGAAACCATTGGAGGTGGCGAGGATCTCACGAATGTCCTGATTGACGATGGTGTCGAAAATGATCGGACGAAATCCGTCTTTTTCGGCCGCCAGATTGATTTGTTGTACCATGGCTCGCGCTTTATCCACGCTATCGATATAGGGTCGCGTGAATTTGCTGAAGGTAATGTTTTCGAACTGCGCCAGCAGGCTTTGACCCAGGGTTTCGGCTGTAATGCCGGTGCCGTCGGAGATAAAGAAAGCAGATCGTTTCATTTGAGCCTTGGGCCTTAAGCTGATGACGAATCTTGGATATGATAGGCGCGATTTTGCCGTCCCGCAGTGGGCCGCATTCTCACTTATTTTCCAGGTCCAGGCCACAAACGCCGGTAACCGCTCCTACTGAGCCGCCGGCGTCCTGAGCTTTTCCAACACAGAAAGTGGAGAGATCACCTTGGTAGAGTACGTAGTTTCCCTCGATAAGCTCGGCGTCCATGATGTAGAGCACGTAGGGGGCAAGAACGCATCCCTGGGCGAGATGATCAGTAATCTTGCGGGTGCCGGTGTATCGGTGCCAGGTGGTTTTGCCACCACTGCCCAGGCTTACCGTGATTTCCTCGAGTTGAGCGGCCTCAACGATCAGATCCATGCCGCCCTCGATGCGCTGGACGTCGATGACGTCAACGCCCTGGCCAAGACTGGCGCCCAGATCCGTCAATGGATCATGGAAGCCGAATTCCCCGAGAAGCTCAACGCCGAGATCCGCACCGCGTTTGCCACGCTGTCGGCCGGTAACCCCGACATGGCTGTCGCCGTGCGCTCCTCGGCCACCGCCGAAGACCTGCCGGACGCCTCCTTTGCCGGCCAGCAAGAAACCTTCCTGAACATCCGCGGCGTGGAAAACGTGATCCGCGCAGCCAAGGAAGTGTTTGCCTCCCTCTTTAACGACCGTGCTATTTCCTACCGCGTACACCAGGGTTTCGACCACAAGCTGGTGGCCCTGTCTGCCGGTGTGCAGCGCATGGTGCGTTCGGAAACCGGTACCGCCGGCGTGATGTTCACCCTGGACACCGAATCGGGCTTCCGCGACGTGGTGTTCATCACCGGCGCCTACGGCCTTGGCGAAACCGTCGTACAAGGCGCGGTGAACCCGGACGAATTCTACGTCCATAAACACACCCTTGAAGCCGGCCGCCCGGCCATCCTGCGCCGCAACCTGGGCAGCAAGGCGATCAAGATGATCTACGGCGACGAGGCCAAGGCCGGTCGCTCGGTGAAAACCGTTGATGTCGACAAGGCCGAACGCGCGCGTTTCTGCCTGACCGACGCCGAAGTCAGCGAACTGGCCAAACAAGCGATGATCATCGAGAAGCACTACAAGTGCCCGATGGACATCGAATGGGCCAAGGACGGCGACGACGGCAAGCTGTACATCGTCCAGGCCCGCCCTGAGACCGTGAAGAGCCGCACCTCGGCCAACGTCATGGAACGCTACCTGTTGAAAGAAACCGGCACCGTGCTGGTGGAGGGCCGTGCCATCGGCCAGCGCATCGGCGCCGGCAAGGTGCGGATCATCAAGGACGTGTCCGAGATGGACAAGGTCCAGCCAGGCGACGTGCTGGTCTCCGACATGACCGACCCGGACTGGGAACCGGTGATGAAGCGCGCCAGCGCCATCGTCACCAACCGTGGCGGGCGTACCTGCCACGCGGCGATCATCGCCCGCGAGCTGGGGATTCCGGCAGTGGTCGGTTGCGGTAACGCCACCCAACTGTTGAAAGACGGCCAGGGCGTGACCGTGTCCTGCGCTGAAGGCGACACCGGCTTCATCTTCGAAGGTGAGCTGGGCTTCGATATCAAGCAAAACTCCATCGACGCCATGCCCGACCTGCCGTTCAAGATCATGATGAACGTCGGCAACCCGGACCGCGCCTTCGATTTCGCGCAATTGCCGAACGCCGGTGTGGGCCTGGCCCGCCTGGAGTTCATCATCAACCGCATGATCGGTGTGCACCCCAAGGCTCTGCTGAACTACGACGGCCTGCCGCCGGACATCAAGGAAAGCGTCGACAAGCGCATCGCCGGCTACAACGACCCGGTGGGCTTCTACGTCGAGAAGCTGGTGGAAGGCATCAGCACCCTGGCAGCGGCGTTCTACCCGAAAAAGGTCATCGTGCGCCTGTCGGACTTCAAGTCCAACGAGTACGCCAACCTGATCGGCGGCAAGCTTTACGAGCCGGAAGAAGAAAACCCGATGCTGGGCTTCCGTGGCGCCTCGCGCTACATCAGCGAAGCCTTCCGTGACTGCTTCGAGCTGGAATGCCGCGCCCTCAAGCGCGTGCGCAACGAGATGGGCCTGACCAACGTCGAAATCATGGTGCCGTTCGTGCGCACCCTGGGTGAAGCGAGCCAGGTGGTGGACCTGCTGGCTGAAAACGGCCTGTCCCGTGGCGAGAATGGCCTGCGCGTCATCATGATGTGCGAGCTGCCATCCAATGCCATCCTGGCTGAAGAGTTCCTGGAGTTCTTCGACGGCTTCTCCATCGGTTCCAACGACCTGACCCAGCTGACCCTGGGCCTGGACCGCGACTCCGGGATCATCGCCCACCTGTTCGACGAGCGTAACCCTGCGGTCAAGAAGCTGCTGGCCAACGCCATCCAGGCGTGCAACAAGGCCGGCAAGTACATCGGGATCTGCGGCCAAGGCCCTTCCGATCACCCGGACCTGGCCAAGTGGCTGATGGAGCAGGGCATCGAAAGCGTCTCGCTGAACCCCGATTCCGTACTGGAAACCTGGTTCTTCCTGGCTGAAGGTCAAGCCCAGGCGTAACACGCAACACCCAAAAGTGCCGGTCAACCTTGCGGTTGGCCGGCATTTCTCATTCTGTACAGGGCGGAACTCCTTCCGGACGCCGCCCTTTTTTGTGCAAGAGCATTATGCAAAGCAGCAGCAACCTGTTTCCCGTCGCCTTGATCAGCGCTGAGCGTCGTGGCGACCTGAGTGAAGATGTGTATCGGCTGAAACCCGGCAACAGCCCTGACGGTACCGTCGAGCTGGCCGTGACCCGCCTGGGCCTGGCTGACGTCCCGGAAAACCGGGGCGTGCCGGTGGTTTTGTTGCATGGCAGTTTTTCCAACCGCCGCTTCTGGTACTCGCCCAAGGGGATCGGCCTGGGCGCCTACCTGGCGCGCGAAGGGTTTGACGTCTGGATCCCGGAAATGCGCGGTCACGGGCTGTCCCGGCGCAACCAGGACTACGCCAGGAATCGTGTCGCCGACTATGCTCGCTACGACTTGCCGGCCATTGCCGCCTTCGTGCGTGAGCAAAGCGGGCAGATTCCCCACTGGATCGGGCATTCCCTGGGTGGCACAACCCTGGCTGCGGCCCTGGGTGGGCAGCACCTTGGCGCGCCGGCAGTGGCCTCGGTGGCGCTGTTTGGCTGCCAGGTCAGTCGCACGCATTGGCCGTTGAAGTTGCCACCGGTGGAGTGGACCGGTCGCCTGCTCTTGAAACGTTTCGGCCAATTGTCCGGCGCTCGGTGGAAACGCGGCCCGGAGGACGAGCCGGCGGGCGTATTGATTGAAGCCATGCGCTGGAATGGGCTGTTCGGCCGCTTTGGCGAAGGTAAGCAGGATTGGTGGAAAGGCCTGGCCGAGGTTGACGTGCCGCTGTTGGCGGTGAGCGCCGCCGGCGATCACCAGGACCCGGACTGGGCCTGTCGCAAGCTCTTTGAGCAGGTCGGCTCCGAGCATCGCCAATACCTGTGCCTGGGGCGCCAGCAAGGGTTCAGCGGGGATTTCGGGCATGTCGAGATGCTCGTCAGCAAGGCCGCCCAGGCTGAAGTGTGGCCGCTGGTGACGCGCTGGTTGAAAAATCCGCTTACACCTTTGCTGGGGGCGCAGGCGCAGGAACTGGCAGCGGTTTGAGCGCGAGGCTCTATCAGGGGCGTTTCGCTTGTTTGCCGTAGAGGCTAAGATATGACGCGTTGGGTGGTTCTGGTCATATTCAGTCGCGCAGTGGGTCTTGCGTTGCTATCCGATGGGCCTGACTATTCGGCCCGGATTAAAGAACCTTCACGGCAAAGCGTTTCCAGATGTAAGTAAACAGTGGGATGTTTGACACCTTCTTTCACCTACAGGAGTTTCTCGATGAACCATTACCTTACCCCCGACCTGTGTGACGCCTATCCGGAGCTGGTGCAGGTGGTTGAGCCGATGTTCAGCAATTTCGGCGGCCGGGACTCCTTTGGTGGCGAGATCGTGACCATCAAGTGCTTTGAAGACAATTCCCTGGTCAAGGAACAAGCCGAACTCAATGGCGCCGGCAAGGTGCTGGTGGTCGATGGTGGGGGTTCCCTGCGCCGTGCGTTGCTGGGCGACATGATCGCCGAGAAAGCCGCGAAAAACGGCTGGGAAGGGCTGGTGATCTACGGCTGCATCCGCGATGTCGACGTAATCGCCCAGACCGACTTGGGCGTGCAGGCCCTGGCCAGCCACCCGATGAAGACTGACAAGCGCGGTATTGGCGATTTGAACGTGGCGGTGACATTCGCCGGCGTGACGTTCCGCCCGGGCGAGTACGTGTACGCCGACAATAACGGTGTGATCGTCTCCCCCAGCCCGCTGAAAATGCCTGAATAAACAGCAGTAGCCGACAGGGGTGAGGATGTTCGAGGAAGAAAACGCGCAGTGGGGGCTGGTGCATGCCCTGGTGCTGGACGGTAAAGGTGGTGCGCGTTCGATTGCCCGGACAGAGCTTGATGAGCTGCAACTGCAGCCTCAGGAAAGCCTGTGGCTGCATTGGGACCGTAGCCATCCCCAGACCCAGACCTGGTTGCGCAAATCCAGCGGCCTCAGCGAATTCGCCTGTGACCTGCTGCTGGAGGAGAACACTCGCCCACGCCTGTTGCCGCTGCCGGATGCCGAACTGCTGCTGTTTTTGCGCGGGGTCAACCTCAATCCCGGCGCCGAACCGGAAGACATGGTCTCGGTGCGGATCTTTGCCTCGGCAGCGCGGGTGATTTCCCTGCGTTTGCGCCCATTGCGCGCCACCGACGAGTTGCTGGTGCAACTGGCAGACGGCAAGGGGCCGAAGACTTCCTCGGAACTGGTCCTGTATATGGCGCAGTACCTGACCAACAAGGTTCAGGATCTGGTCAGCGACTTGTCCGAAATCGTCGATATCGAAGAAGAAAAACTGGATGCCGACGAACGGTATACTCCGGAGCACGGCAGCGTTTTGCAGATCCGTCGGCGCGCCGCCGGGCTTAAACGTTTCCTGTCGCCGCAGCGGGATATTTTCGCGCAGTTGACCCGGATCAAATTGCCCTGGTTCTGTGACGACGATGCTGACTACTGGAATGAATTGAACAACAGCCTGACCCGCTACCTGGAAGAGCTTGAGCTGGCCCGGGAGCGCGTGGGGCTTGTGCTGGAGACCGAAGACCGGCGTTTGAGCCTGCGCATGAACCGCACCATGTACCGCTTCGGGATCATCACCGGGATCTTCCTGCCGATGAGTTTCCTGACCGGTTTGCTGGGCATCAATGTAGGCGGAATTCCGTTCTCTTCCAGCCCTTACGGGTTCCTGATTGCCTGCCTGATGATGGTCACGGTGGCGGTCGGGCAATGGTGGTTGTTTCGACGGTTACGTTGGGTTTGAGCTGAATGTGACCTGAACGTGGAAAGAGGTCATGTGACCCGAAGAATTTTACCCTCGTCTTTTAAATCACTTGCGAGAGGTTTTTTATGCACGATCCGTTCGAACAGTCTTTGCGTGACATGCTCAATGCCTCGCCGTCCAACCGGGACGACGATGCTTGCCTGGGTCGCGTCTTGAAAACCGCCAACCGCCAGGTCGGGGCTGGGGATCTGTTCGGTCTGCTTGGCCGCTGGTTGCCGGCGTTGATGATGGCCTTGAACAATGGTTCGGCCCATGTCTCACCGGTTTCCCGTCGTAAACCTCTTGCACGCACTGCTGATAAGGCTGAATGAATATGGAACTCGATCTCTGGACCCAGAGTCTGGTAACTGCAATGACTGCGTTGTGGACCAAGGTGGCGAATTTCATTCCCAACCTGTTTGGTGCACTGGTGGTGGTACTGCTGGGTTTTGTCGTGGCCAAGCTGCTTGACACCCTGCTTTCCAAATTGCTGGCTAAGCTGGGTCTTGATCGATTGATGGGTGGCACCGGCCTGACCAAGATTTTGGGGCGTGCCGGGTTGCAAGTGCCGATCTCGACACTGATCGGCAAGATCGTTTATTGGTTTGTTTTGCTGATTTTTCTGGTTTCTGCGGCTGAATCCCTTGGACTTGAGCGAGTTTCAGCTACGCTCGACATGCTGGCGCTGTATTTGCCGAAAGTATTCGGTGGCGCGCTGGTGTTGCTGGTAGGGGTTTTGCTGGCGCAACTGGCCAATGGCCTGGTGCGTGGCGCGGCTGAAGGCGTGGGTCTGGATTACGCCAGCGGCCTGGGGCGAATTGCCCAGGGTCTGGTGATTATCATCAGTATTTCGGTCGCGATCAGCCAGCTGGAGGTCAAGACTGACCTGCTGAACCATGTGATTGTGATTGTTTTGATTACCGTTGGTCTGGCCGTTGCGCTGGCCATGGGACTGGGAAGCCGGGAAATTGCCGGGCAGATTCTTGCGGGAATCTATGTGCGTGAGCTATATCAGGTTGGGCAACAAGTGCGTGTGGGCGAGGTCGAAGGGCAGATCGAGGAGATCGGCACGGTCAAGACGACAGTGCTGACGGACGATGGCGAACTGGTGTCGCTTTCGAACCGGATCCTGCTGGAACAGCATGTGACTAGCCGCTAACCCGGCGAATCCTGCTAATGTACGCCGCCGCAAACCTGGGTATCCAGGCCATGGCGGACATTGACCTGACTGTCGGCACGACTTGTTTTGAATAAAGCCCAAACGCTGTCCACGCGCTATGACCCCCGTGAGCTCTCTGATGAGGAGTTGGTCGCGCGCTCGCACACGGAGCTGTTTCACGTAACACGCGCGTACGAAGAATTGATGCGCAGGTATCAACGCACTCTGTTCAACGTTTGTTCAAGGTATTTAGGGAACGATAGAGATGCGGATGATGTCTGTCAGGAAGTGATGCTCAAGGTGCTATACGGCCTGAAGAACTTCGAGGGAAAATCGAAGTTCAAGACATGGCTCTATAGCATCACGTACAACGAGTGCATCACGCAGTATCGGAAGGAACGGCGAAAGCGTCGCTTGATGGATGCTTTGAGTCTGGACCCCCTTGAGGAAGCGTCTGAGGAAAAGGCGCCTACCCCGGAAGAAAAGGGCGGACTCGATCGCTGGTTGGTGCATGTGAATCCGATTGATCGGGAAATTCTAGTGCTACGATTTGTCGCAGAGCTGGAGTTTCAGGAGATCGCTGACATCATGCATATGGGTTTGAGTGCTACAAAAATGCGTTACAAACGCGCTCTTGATAAATTACGTGAGAAATTTGCGGGCAGCACTGAAACTTAGTGCGTGGCAAATATCTCTTACGTGTAGGCAAGTTCTGTTAGACTTGTCGCCGAGTTGTCCCCCGGTATGTGGGACTGCTTTACAATCACCAGATGGGGATTTAACGGATGAAACTGAAAAACACCTTGGGCTTGGCCATTGGTACTCTTATTGCTGCCACTTCTGTCGGCGCTCTGGCACAAGGCCAAGGCGCAGTTGAAGGCCAGCTGTTTTACAAAAAGCAGTTCAACGATAGCGTCAAACATATCGAAGACGGCTTCAATCCTGGCGCCAGCATCGGTTACTTCCTGACCGACGACGTGTCGATCAACCTGAACTACGACACTACCAACCACACCCGTTCGAACGACGGTACTGGCAACCAGAAGATCAAAGGTGATACCGGCAGCGTTACTGCCCAGTACCACTTCGGTCAAGCTGGCGTCGACTCCCTGCGTCCATACGTAGAGGGCGGTTTCGGCCACCAGAGCCGTACCAACGTTGAAGCTGATGGTCACAAAGGTCGCGATCAATCGACCCTGGCTATCGCTGGCGCTGGTGTGAAGTACTACTTCACCGACAACCTGTTCGCACGTGCTGGTGTTGAAGCTGACTACGCTATCGACAACGGCAAGTGGGACTACTCCGCACTGGTTGGCCTGGGCGTAAACTTCGGCGGCAACGCTGGCAAAACTGCTCCAGCTCCTACCCCAGCACCAGCTCCAGAGCCAACCCCAGAGCCAGAAGCTCCGGTTGCTCAGGTTGTTCGTGTTGAGCTGGACGTGAAGTTCGACTTCGACAAGTCGGTTGTTAAGCCTAACAGCTACGGCGACGTGAAAAACCTCGCTGACTTCATGAAACAGTACCCACAAACCACCACCGTTGTTGAAGGTCACACTGACTCCGTCGGTCCTGACGCTTACAACCAGAAGCTGTCCCAGCGTCGTGCTGACGCTGTTAAGCAAGTCCTGGTCAAAGACGGTATCGCTCCTAACCGTGTAAGCTCGGTTGGTTATGGCAAATCCCGCCCAGTTGCTGACAACGCAACTGAAGCTGGCCGTGCTATCAACCGTCGCGTAGAAGCCTCGGTAGAAGCACAAGCAGCTCAGTAATTACTGAGTTGTAGAAAAAAGCCCGGCTTAGGCCGGGCTTTTTTTCGCCTGCAATTTGCCTCAGGCCGTGGCGCTGGCCAGGGCCGCAAGCGCCTGCGTCGCTTGAGCAACCCGGCCAATCACCAGGATAGCCGGGCTCTTGAGCGCGAATTCGTGCGCATCATCCTGCATCCGGGCGAGGCTGCTGCGGCATTCGCGCTGTTGTGGCAGTGAAGCGTTTTCAATCATCGCCACCGGCATGTCATCGCTCATGCCACCTTCCAGCAATTGCCGGCGGATTTCCTCCAGTTTCGCCACCCCCATATAGATCACCAGCGTCGTGCCGCCCTCGGCCAGGGCCCGCCAATTGAGGCTGCTGTCGTCCTGGGTATGGGCCGTGACCAACGTGACGCCACGGCTGACACCGCGCAACGTCAGCGAGATATCGCAGTTCGTTGCCCCGGCCAGCCCTGCCGTAATGCCGTTGACCAACTCCACTTCCACCCCTTGCTGCCTGAGCCACGCCGCCTCTTCGCCGCCGCGACCAAAAATGCACGGGTCGCCGCCCTTGAGCCGCACCACGCATTTACCCTGCCGGGCATAACGCAACATCAGGCGATGGATAAATGCCTGTGGGGTGGAACGGCAGCCACCGCGTTTGCCCACGGTGATCAGCCGTGCAGCGGGGCAATGCTCCAGCAGCGCCGGGTTGACCAGATCATCGATCAGCACCACATCGGCTTCCCGCAGGGCTCTCACCGCCTTGAGTGTCAGCAGTTCCGGATCGCCGGGGCCTGCGCCCACCAGCCAGACTTTTGCGCTCATATGCTTGCCTCACACTCTGATCGCGATTGGCTGCTCGCCGTTCGCCAATAACCGTTTGATTTCCGGCACACAGGAGCCGCATTGCGTGCCGCAACCCAGTTCCTGCTTCAGCCCGTTCAGGTCCAGGCCCCGGGCAATGCCGGCGCAGACCGCGCTTTCGCTGACGTTCTTGCAGTTGCACAGCGTCTTGTTGCTGCTCGAGCCGCCCCCCGGTGGCGCACTCAATGGTGCCAACAACCAGCGGCGTAACTGCTCATCGGTGCGACCTTCCAGCCACAGGCTTTGCAGCCAGTGGCGAGCCAGGGTTTCGCCAGCCAGGCGGATCGCGGTGATACGGCCTTTTTCAATCTTTACCCGCTTGCCAATGGAGCGCCGCGGGTCGTCGTACGCCATCACGGGGCCGTCGTTGAGGCCCAGCAGTTGGTCGATCTGCTTGAGCAGTTCAAGGGCGGGCGCCTCGTGATGCGCCGCACGAATCAGCAGGGCAGGCCGCTCGCGTCCGGTCAGGCTCAGGCTGACGTAGGCAAAGCCGTCACACAGCGGTCGCAACGCTTCGAAGTGTTGCTGCACATCGCCTTCAATCAGCGCAAACAAGTGCCAGGGCAGTCGCACCGCCTCCAGGCGCACGCCGCTGTGCTTGAGTTCCGGCTGTTTGGACAGCGGGTCGAATGCCGGCTGGGTCAGCGCATTTACGCCGCCTTTAAGAAAACGGTCGCCCCAGTGCATCGGCAGGAAAGCCTGGCCGGGACGCACGCTGTCATCGCTGCCGACGGCCACAATCACGCTGCCGCGCCGGCTTTTCAGGCTGACCAGATCCCCTTCCTTCAAGCGATGGCGACGCAGTTCGTCCGGGTGCAGGCTGAGCACTGCTTCACTGACATGGCCGAACAGCTGCGCAGCGGTGCCGGTGCGGCTCATGCCATGCCATTGGTCCCGCAGGCGGCCGGTGATCAGGGTGAGTGGGAAGCGCGCGTCACGCTGCTCCTTGGCGGCGCGATAAGGGTCGGCGACAAAGTGCGCGCGGCCAGTCTCCGTAGGGAAAAATCCGTCGGTGTACAGCCTTGGTGTTCCGCCCACCGCATCGGCCGGGAATGGCCATTGCTGCGGGCCTATCCGGTCCAGCAGCGCGTGGCTGATACCCGACAGGTCCAGGTCACGCCCACGGGTCAGCAGCTTGTATTCATCAAAGATCTGCGCCGGTTGCTCAAAGGCAAAAAGCCCCGGTTTTCCGGGACAAAGACGCTGCTCCAGGCGTTGGGCAAAATCCACGGTGATTGCCCAGTCCGGGCGCGCTTCCCCAGGTGGGGCGATGGCTCGGCGAACGTGGGAAATGCGCCGCTCAGAGTTGGTCACTGTGCCTTCCTTCTCGCCCCAGCTCGCGGCTGGCAGCAACAGGTCGGCGTAACGCGCCGTCTCGGTTGTACGAAAGGCTTCCTGTAGCACCACGAACGGACACGCTTCCAGGGCCTGGCGCACGGTGTTCTGGTCGGGCAGGGATTGGGCGGGGTTGGTGCACGCGATCCACAGGGCCTTGATCTTGCCGGCCTGCATCTGTTCAAACAATTCGATGGCGGTCAGCCCGGTGCTGGCCGGCAGTTGGTCGACCCCCCAATACGCGGCTACTTCTGCCCGATGTTCGGGGTTGGCAGCCTCACGATGGCCAGGCAGTAAATTCGACAAACTGCCGGTTTCCCGCCCACCCATGGCATTCGGCTGACCCGTCAGGGAGAAAGGTCCGCAGCCAGGGCGGCCGATGGTGCCGGTCGCCAAATGCAGGTTAATCAAGGCGCTGTTCTTCGCGCTGCCGGCGGTGGACTGATTGAGCCCCATGCACCACAACGACAGAAAACTCGCCGAGGTGCCGACCCATTCCGCACACAGGTGCAGTTGCTCGACACTGATCCCGCACAACTGCGTGACCATTTGCGGTGTGTAGTCGTGAACCAGGCGTTTGAGTTCGACCAGGCCGTCGGTATGGGCCTGGATAAAGTCACGGTCGATCCAGTCTTCCCACAACAACAAGTGCAGGATCCCATGGAACAATGCGACATCCGTACCCGGCAGAATCGCCAGATGCAGGTCCGCCAAGTCGCAGGTGTCGGTGCGCCGGGGATCAATTACCAGCACTTTCATCTGTGGCCGGCGGGCCTTGGCTTCCTCCAGGCGTCGGAACAACACCGGATGCGCGTAGGCCATATTGCTGCCGACGATCATCACGCAGTCGCTCGACTCCAGGTCCTCGTAGCTGCACGGTGGCGCGTCGGCCCCCAGGCTGCGCTTGTAGCCGACCACCGCCGAGGACATGCACAGCCGCGAGTTGCTGTCGATATTGTTGGTGCCCACCAGCGCCCGCGCCAGTTTGTTGAAGCTGTAGTAATCCTCGGTCAGCAACTGCCCGGAAATATAGAACGCGACGCTGTCCGGCCCGTGTTCAGCGATGGTTTCGGCAAACACGTTCGCCGCGTGCTCCAGGGCGGTATCCCAGTCGGTGCGGCTGCGGGCCAGGCCTTTGCCCAGCCGCAGTTCCGGGTACAACGCGCGGGCTGCGAGGTCTCCGGTGAGGTGCAGGCTGGAGCCCTTGCTGCACAATTTTCCGAAGTTGGCCGGATGACTCGGATCGCCACTGACGCCGAGGATCTGCGAGCCATCATGCTCGATCAGTACGCCGCAACCGACCCCGCAGTAGCAGCAGGTGGACGCGGTGGTCTGGCGGTTCATCAACCGGCGTCCCGCAGGGCCAACATCACCCGGCCGTTTTCCACGCGGGCCGGGTGGTGATGGGCGCAGCCGACGTCCGGTGCCTGGGCCTCCCCGGACTCCAGGTCGATCTGCCAGTTGTGCAGCGGGCAGGCCACGCGCTTGCCGTAGATCAAGCCTTGGGACAGCGGGCCACCCTTGTGCGGGCAGCGGTCGTCGAGGGCGAAAACCTCGTCGTCACTGGTACGAAAAATTGCGATGTCGCCTTTTGGCCCGCTGATGATGCGCGAGCCCAGGGCGTTGATTTCTTCGAGGGCGCAGATATCCAGCCAGTTCATGCCGGCACCTCCAGCAGTTTGACGGGGATGGTGTCGAATTCCTTTTTCAGGAGCGGCTGTTCCAGGCGTTCTTTCCACGGGTCCTGCTCGAACGACAGGGAGAATTGCAGGCGTTCATTCAGTGCCTGGCGCCGCGCCGGGTCTTCCAGTACAGCCTTCTTGATGTGCTCCATGCCGACCCGTTGCAGGTAGTGCACGGTGCGCTCCAGGTAGAAGGCCTCTTCCCGGTAGAGCTGTAGGAAAGCGCCGTTGTATTCGCGCACTTCTTCGGCGGTTTTCAGCTTGACGAAGAACTCGGCGACCTCGGTCTTAATCCCGCCGTTACCGCCGATGTACATCTCCCAGCCGGAATCGACGCCGATGATTCCCACGTCCTTGATCCCCGCTTCCGAGCAGTTGCGCGGGCAGCCGGACACTGCCAGCTTGACCTTGTGGGGCGACCACATATTGAACAGGTCATGTTCCAGCTCAATCCCCAGCTGTGTGGAATTCTGCGTACCAAAGCGGCAGAACTCGCTGCCGACGCAGGTCTTCACGGTGCGGATGGATTTGCCGTAGGCATGGCCGGATGGCATATCGAGGTCTTTCCATACGCCGGGCAAGTCCTGCTTCTTGATGCCGAGCAAATCGATGCGCTGCCCGCCGGTAACCTTGACCATCGGCACGTTGTACTTGTCGGCCACATCAGCGATGCGCCGCAGTTCCGACGGATTGGTCACACCACCCCACATCCTTGGGACTACCGAGTAGGTGCCGTCTTTCTGAATATTGGCGTGGGCGCGTTCGTTGATCAGGCGCGATTGCGGATCGTCTTTTGCCTCGCCGGGCCAGGTGGAGATCAGGTAGTAGTTGAGTGCCGGGCGGCAGGTGGCGCAGCCGTTCGGGGTGCGCCAGTTCAGGTAACTCATGGTGCCGGCGATGGTCAGGAGGTGCTGGTCGCGGATGGCCTGGCGGATTTGCCCGTGGTTGAGGTCGCTGCAGCCGCAGATGGCTTTTTCGCTTTTCGGTTTGACGTCCGCCGCGCCGCCCACGGTGTTGATCAGGATCTGTTCCACCAGCCCGGCGCAGGAACCGCAGGAACTCGCAGCCTTGGTGTGCTTCTTCACATCGTCGACGCTGAACAGCCCGTGTTCCTGAATCGCCTTGACGATGGTGCCCTTGCACACGCCGTTGCAGCCGCAGACTTCGGCGGTGTCGGCCATGCTCATGGCTTTGTCCTGGCCTTGGTGGCCTACATCGCCCAAAGCATTTTCACCGAACATCAGGTGATCGCGGATCTCGCCAATGGCATGGTTCTCACGGATCTGCCGGAAATACCAGCCGCCGTCAGCCGTATCGCCGTACAGGCAGGCGCCGACGAGGATGTCGTCCTTGATCACCAGCTTCTTGTACACGCCGCCAATCGGGTCGGAAAGCGTGATGGTTTCCGTGCCTTCGCCGCCCATGAAGTCCCCGGCGGAGAACAGGTCGATGCCGGTCACTTTCAATTTGGTGGAGGTCACCGAGCCTTGATAGCGCGCGAAGCCCAGCTGGGCGAGGTGGTTGGCGCAGACCTTGGCCTGCTCGAACAGCGGTGCCACCAGGCCGTAGGCAATCCCGCGATGGCTGGCGCATTCGCCGATGGCATAGATGCGCGGGTCGTAGGTTTGCAGGGTGTCGTTGACCAGAATCCCGCGGTTGCACGGGATGCCGGATTTTTCCGCGAGTTCGGTGTTGGGGCGGATGCCCGCAGCCATCACCACCAGGTCGGCGGGGATCACATCGCCATTCTTGAATTGCACCGAGCCGACGCGGCCGTTGCCGGCGTCATGCAGCGCCTCGGTCTGCTCCTTCAAGCGAAACACCAGGCCACGGCTTTCCAGTTCGGTTTGCAGCAACTGGCCGCTGGTCTTGTCCAGTTGCCGTTCCAGCAGCCACTCGCCGATATGCACCACGGTCACGTGCATGCCACGCAGCATCAGGCCGTTGGCGGCCTCCAGGCCCAGCAGGCCGCCGCCGATGACGACCGCGTGCTTGTGGGTCTTGGCGGTGTCGATCATGGCCTGGGTGTCGGCGATGTCGCGGTAGCCGATCACACCCTGCAACGTATTGCCCGGGATCGGCAGGATAAACGGCGTGGAGCCGGTGGCGATCAGCAGGCGATCGTACTCGGCCTCGCTGCCGTCTTCGGCGATGACTTTGCGTTTGACCCGGTCGATCTGCACCACTTTGCGGTTAAGCAACAGCTTGATGTTGTTATCGAGGTACCAGCTCAAGTCATTGAGCACGATCTCTTCGAAGGTCTGCTCACCGGCCAGCACCGGCGACAGCAAAATGCGGTTGTAATTGGTGTGGGGCTCGGCGCCGAAAACGGTGATGTCGTACAGGTCGCTGCTCAACTTGAGCAATTCTTCAAGGGTGCGAACCCCGGCCATGCCGTTGCCGATCATCACCAGTTTGAGTTTCTTCATGTCGTTCTCCGCAGTGGCTCGACAAATCGTGCGCAACAAAAAAAGGCGTCCCCGCTACGTAAGTAGCGAGGACGCCTTTGTCCTGGTCCCGTTCTCTCGGGAAGCCCGACCTTCGACGTTGAAGGTGCGGCTATATGTGTGTTGATGGGAAAGCTAATGCAGCGGTTGTGCCAAGTAGGATTTTGGCCGGTTTTGCTAAGTGAGGCGGCGATGTATCGAGAAAATTCGCCTCTTAGTGGTGCAACAGCCAGTACAACAGCACCAGATTGATCAGCAACGACAGCACGGCCAACGTTTGCCAGACCTTCAGCGGTTCGCGCTCCAGCAGCGGTTTTGGTCGCGTGCTCAACTCGCGGCGATCCGCCTGCTCCAGTACCAGCAACCATTCCTCGGCAGTTTCATAACGCTGCTCGGGTTGCGCGGCGACTGCGCGCTCCAGGCTCTGTTGCAGCCAGTCGGGCAGGTCGGGGCGGTAGCGGCTGGCGCCGACAGGCGTAATGAACCTGGGACGCTGGAAAGCTTCGATTTCGCCGTAGGGGTAATGCCCGGTGAGCAGGTAATACAAGGTCACACCGACGCTATACAGGTCCTGTTGCGGGGTAGGGCGTTCGCCATTGAAGGCTTCCGGGGCGATAAAGCTTGGCGTGCCAGGCAACAGGTGCGCGCGATCCTCCGAGAGCCCGGGGCAGTAGGCCAGGCCGAAGTCCAGCACACGCAATTCGCCATCCTCGGCCAGCAGCAGGTTTTCCGGCTTGATGTCGCGGTGCAGGATCTGCCGGCGGTGCAGCAGCCCGACGGCACGCAACAGGCGCTCGGCCAGGGTTTGCCACTGCGCCAGGGGCAATGGGCCCTGGTGCTTGAACAGTTCGGCCAGGGTTTGGCCGGAGTATTCACGCATCACGTAGTACAAATGCTGACGGCCACTGGCTGGATGGACTTCAGGAAACGCGCGGCCGGCGACCCGGCGCAGGAACCATTCCTCTGACAGCAATGCCTGGGCGGCGAACACGTCATCGTCGTGGCTGAGCGGCAAGGTCTTCAGCAGCCACGCCTGTTGATGGGCATCGCGCACCCGATAGAGCAAGGATTGGCGGCTTTGCCCCAACAGCGACTCTACGTGCCAGCCTTCGAAGCGCTGGCCGGGTTTCAGGGGGGGCGGCAGGGGCCATTGCTGCAACTGCACCAGCGCATCGCCGAGGGTGGCGGCGCCAAGCTGGTCGACGCGGACCAGCAGGGCGCTGGCGTTGTCCTGGCTACCGGCCAGGTGCGCGGCGCTGACCAGGGTGTTTACCGCGAGGTCCAGGTCCGACTGTTCCCGCAGGATTGCGCTGATGTTGTTGTCATCCAGGGTCGCCCACACGCCGTCGCTGAGCAGCAGGAAACACTCGCCTGCCCGCAACTCGCCGTCGAGGAAATCCAGCACCAGATGCTGATCCAGGCCCATGGCGCGCTTGAGCACATGCTGCATGCCCGGTTGCTCCCACACATGCTCCTGGCTCAGGCGCTGCAACTGGCCATCGAGCCAGCGATACACCCGGCAATCACCCACATGAGCCAGGGTAAAACGCTGGCCGCGAAACACCAGGGCGCTGAGGGTGGTCAGCAACGGCTGGCCGCCGCCGTTGGCTTGCAGCCAGCGATTCTGGGCCACCAGCAAGCGTTCCAGGGCCTGGGCCACGCCCCAGGTTTGCGGCGTGGCGTAATAGTCCAGGGCCAGCGCTTGCAAGGTCGAGCGCGCAGCCAGTCCGCCATCGGCGCATTGGCTGACGCCATCGGCGATGGCACACAGGTAGCCTTTGCTGGCGGCCAGCTCCGGGGCGGGAGTGACCAGGCGCAAGGCGTCCTGGTTTTCCTGTCGTGGGCCGGTGGCGCTGGCTTGGGCGAAGCTCAGTTGCAGGCTCATCAGACCCGTGCAGCCGTCACCGCAGCCGAGCCCCAAGTGGTTCTCCAGCGACGCTTGACGCCGTACAGGCCGAACCAGGCCAGCACGCCCAGGCTGGCGAACAACCACAGCGCCAACTGATAGCTGCCGGTGCTTTGCTTGATCGCGCCCATGCCCGCCGCCAGGGCGAAACCGCCGATGCCGCCGGCCATGCCGATCAGGCCGGTCATCACACCAATCTCGCGGTGAAAGCGTTGGGGCACCAGTTGGAAGACTGCACCGTTACCGGCACCCAAACCGAGCATGGTGCACACAAAAAGCGCCAGTGCTGCGTAGGAGCTTGGCAGGTTGAACCCCACCGCCGCGATGCAGATCGCTGCCACGCCGTACATGCCGAGCAGGGTGCGAATCCCGCCGAAACGGTCGGCCAGGGCGCCGCCCAAAGGCCGCATCAGGCTGCCGCCGAATACGCAGGCGGCGGTGTAGTAGCCGGCGGTGACGGGGCTCAGGCCGTATTGGTCGTTGAAATAGCCGGGCAGGGCGCTGGCCAGGCCGATGAAACCACCGAAGGTCACACTGTAGAAGAACATGAACCACCAACTGTCGCGGTCGCCCAGGGCTTTGAAGTAGTCGGCCATGGACTTGGCCTTGGGTCGTTGCGGGGCGTTGCGGGCGAGCCAGGCGAAGACGATCAGCGTCAGGATCAGCGGGATCAGTGCGAAGCCGAACACATTGCTCCAGCCAAACGCGGCGGCGAGCACCGGTGCCAGCAGGGCCGCAAACACCGTCCCGGAGTTGCCGGCGCCGGCGATGCCCATGGCCTTGCCCTGGTGCTCGGCGGGGTACCACTGGGACGCCAGGGGCAGGGCGACGGCGAACGAGGCTCCCGCCATGCCGAGGAACATGCCCAGCAGCAGGGCTTGCTCGTAGCTGTGGATTCCGAGTTTCCAGGCGACGAACAAGGCGCCGATGACAATCACCTGGCCGATCAGGCCGGCGGTCTTGGGGGAGAGTTTGTCGGCGAGCATGCCCATCAGGAACCGCAGCACTGCGCCGGCCAGGATGGGGGTGGCGACCACTAGGCCGCGTTGTTGGGTGGTGAGGTGCAGGTCGGCGGCGATTTGTACCGCCAATGGGCCCAACAGGTACCAGACCATGAAGCTCAGGTCGAAATACAGGAACGCGGCGAACAGGGTCGGGGTGTGACCGGATTTCCAGAAGCTTGATTTCATCACGCACCTCAGCGGTAAGGGGTCTTATGAGAAGGCCTGGTGATGGAGCGGCTGTGGCCGCCCCATCGGCCCCGGGCTATGGGGCCAAAACGAAAAAACGCCGCCACCGGGTTCGCTGGGGCAAACCGGGTGTGCGACGTCTTTGTCGTGGAGGGGGCAACCGCCGTTGGCTACCTGTGGGGATTCTTTAGCAAGAGGTGGGCCAACAGGGGGTGGGGGCGTTGTGGTGTGGTGTGGTGTGGTGTGGTGTGGTGTGGTGTACATATCCGTTGCTGCGGTAACGGCGGCTTAGGGTTCCGCTCTTACAGCGGGTCACTTTTGGCAAACGCCCCAAAAGTAACCAAAAGGTCTTTGCCCCACCACTCGGTGCCTCGCTTAGGCTCGGCATGCCCC